>CAZIDB010000024.1:7235-15486 GCA_964537965.1 uncultured Melioribacter sp.
ATGCTTTTCCCTGGCTTGTTAATCCCCACTGGTCAACATAGTATGCTTCCCATGGCGCTTCTGGAATATCAATTGGAGTACCTAAAACTGCACTGGCTCCTGTTATATTTACCTGAGTCCAGCCACCTGTATTTACTCCGAAACAAATTCCATTGAATTTCTGTGTTGTTGCCGTATCAATATCAGTACCGCCATACCAGTACTTATTATTTTCTTCAACTAAATACCATTTTATTTCATTTGTGAAATCATCTATCTTGCGAATTGAAAATGCAAAGTTATATGTTCCAGTTACTAGTTCTGCATTTCGCGGTGCCTGATTTACAACGGCTATCGGTTTACCATTATTACTCCAGGTACTTGCCCAGCTGCCGTTATTTACTGTCCAGACTGTTCCACTTCCGCCATTTCCATTTGACATTGTACCTGTTCCTGTCCTTGGGTGGAATCCATAGCCGGAACCTGTTGTTCGAATCCAAACAGCAGAATCTGTTAATGCATTTTTAAGTGTGTCATCTGCATGATATGTAATTGCATATCTGAGTGGAGTATAAGTATCTCCTCCACCAGTTGCTCCTACAAATTGAATTTTACCTGTAACAACAACTGCCTGATCTGTGGTTGCTTCAAGAGTTCCAAACTCACCACGAATTGTTGCCCAACCCGGTAAAGGGTTTACTCCACCAATGCTGGCGTTACCAGCAGGAGTAGATGCATCATTCATAATTTTCCAGGCTTTCCCCTGGCTTGTTAAACCCCATTGATTAACAAGAGTCTGAGCCTGAATTGTTACTACATCCATGACAAAAAATGCCGTAACAATTATCAGTAAAGTATAAAATAACTTTTTCATAATACTCCTTTATTTATTAATAAGAAAAAGAAACAATTACGAATTTGATCCCTCTCTTTTTTGCCACATTATCATCATTTAAAAGAATCATATGTTGCAAAAATTTTATCATCCCGGTTCCAGAGTAAGCTTTTCAAAATCTCTGGCCCGGGATGAAGGAGGAGGAGTAAAATTTATTTCATAAGTACAAATTTCTTTGTTAAAGTAACTGAACCTGCTTGCAACTGGTACATATAAATACCGCTTGCCAATCCGGTAGCATCAAATCCAACATAATAATTTCCAGCCTGTTGATAACCTTCAAATATGGTTGCAACTTCCTGCCCAACAGAATTATAAACCTTTAGAGATACGTGATTGCTTTGAGGAATAGAGTATCTGATTTTTGTAGTTGGATTAAATGGATTAGGATAATTCTGTTCCAGGTTGAATTGTGAAGGAATAGTACCCGGTATTTGTGCAACACCGGAAGGTGTACCATTAACAAGCCAGCTGCTAATAACACCCCATTCATTATCTCTCTGTGCTTTCCAGGATGCAAGCTTATCCGGCCACCAATTCAAGTCTCCCAAAGGTAAACCTCCCATGGCTGCTGTCTGATAAGCTGAATTATTATAAGCAAGGTTTTCCGGTAAAGGCCATATCTGTTTGAATGCTGCATATGGTTCATAAGACCAATCGATATCGGCAGCAGTACTCCATTTATATTCTACAAAAATTAAAAAGGTATCAATGTTGGTAGCTTCCACAATAAATTGCGGATCCTGGTCATATATTGTAGGCCAATCAACGTTCATGGTCTTGAATACTTTATTGCCTTGACCATCCACAGAATCGATAAATGCAATCTCGTTTTCACCTAGCATTGGAGATGGATTATATAGTTCCTTAGAATTTCTTGTTCGAATTTGTTCTTTGCACCAAACACAACCCTTATACCAGTCCTTCATATAATCTGTAAATGCGTAAACATTATTTCCAATAAATATTTTTCTATCGAAATCCGTAAAAGGAACTTCAAAACCAAAAGAGTCTACCGCAGTTATACCGTTAATCAAACCACCACCAGGCGGATCACATTTTCCATTTTCAAAATCGCTGTAACTCTGACTAGATTCACATACATCAAGGGCTCTATAACCAAGCAAACTTGGATTTACAAATATGGAATTTGTAATAGCTGAATTTCTTATCCAGCCGGCAGACTGAAAAGGCCATTCTAAAGAATTCAATAAGGTGCAATGATTGATATGAACATTGTCACCGTACTCGTTACCTTCCTGCATTACAATTCTAGCTAGGTTGGTAAAGGTACAGTTTTCAAAAAGGAGGCTATCGTAATGCCAACCTGAACTTTGGTAAGGGAAAGAAATTGCACGGCCGTAATACCTGAAGTGGTTGTCTGAATTATTTCTCCAGTAGCAGTTTTGGAAATTTCCTACAAAATGATCTGCCTTAACAGTAATAGCTCCGGCAGCTTCGGAACCAATTCCCACATAATCAAAAAGACAACCATCAAAATTACCTTTTTCAGGATCTTCTTCAACATTTTGATTTTCAAATGTTATTGAGGTCTGCACTTTACTGCCCAAAAAATCACATAATCGGAACCATATATTTGTGGCTATAACATCCCCATAGGTTTGAATAGCGTACTGCCTGTCTATACCTTCCTCAGTCCAAACAATCTGAGGAGGAGCAGAGTTTTGTACTGTTACGGGGTCGGCATCTCCAGCCCGGAGTGGTTTCGGGGCATAAAGTTCGAGGCTTTGCCCATGATCAATGAAAATACTTCTGCTAAGTACATAAGCCTCATATGGATTCAGCTTAAAGACGGTATTGTTGATAGTACCATTTGCTATTGCAGTTTCAATGGCATCATTAAGAGTACCGTATGTGTTGGTTTCATAAAATCCCGCAACAGTTACAGTATCCTTTTGAGCATACATGGTAAAACTCAAACAAACCACCAATGCAAGATATAATAATAGTTGTTTCATGCTTACTCCTTTTTATTATTATTTTATTTTTTGTGTAAAAATTTCAATTAGATTAATACCTTATTCTTACTCCAAGATTTCCCGTTAAGCCATAGTTTTGTATATTTCTGAATCCCTGGGTTGATCTATGTATTCCGCTGGTATTCGCATTATTCAGGTTACTTACATCAAGAAATAATTCAATATTGAACCAGGGAAGTTTTTGCCGGGCAGAGAAATCTGTCCGGAAATAATCCGGAGAGTAGGAATCATTTTCCGGATAGCGTCCGCCATTTCCCGTAGACGAGTTATCTACAAAAACGAAGGAAAACCTCGAGGAAAATCCCTCGTAATCGTACCCTATAGAAGCGTTTAGAACGTGATTAGGTTGATCAATCAATCTTCCAACAGATGAGCTATCGATAAGAACGGCAATACGATCGCGCCCAACAATTTTCACCTCTACATCAAACCAAGGATATGTGGTTTTGGAATATATACGTGCATAGTTAATTCCAATAACAATGTTGTTAAATGGCGCGGGCAGATACCAGAAATTATGCTGGAAATCAAATTCAAGTCCTTTTACTGTTGCATCGAAAGGATTATTCAGAGGTCTGTAAACGGTAGCATCCGACTTTTTAGTAGTAGGATTAATTGTAGGAGTTACTACATAAGCACCATTACGGACAATCTGGTAACGTGAAATTGCATCAATGCCGGCTCCCTGAGCAGCATCCAACCTATACTGTGCATTGTAAACAAAGTTCTCGATTGTTTTATAAAATCCACCAATAGTCAGAAGTCCTATTTCATTTGAATGAAAAGTTAAGTTAAGATCATGGTTAAAGGCTTTAGCAGGTTTCAGCTCAGGATTTCCTGTATATATCTCATTACCCTGAGTAATACTAAACTTTGGACTAAGCTGGTGATAATCGGGTCTGGAGAGAGTTTGAGTATAAGCATAGCGAACATCCATCCAATCAAAAGGAGTATATTTTATTTGCGCCATTGGAAGCACAAATTCATTTTCCTTGTAAGCAATGGTATCGTACATTACCTGTGCCTGAGCATTTCTCTGATCTCTGGCATTATAAGCAAAGTATTCAGTTTTAACTTTTTCGTAACGTACGCCACCTATCACCATAAAATCCAGGAAATTGATTTTGGACATTGCATAGGTAGCATAATAATCTTCATTATATCTGTAGTCATTTGTAAGCTGCTGATAAGGACCATCATACCAGCCACCCACACTGCCAGAACTTACTGCACTATTGGAAGCGTCAAAAGCCGGGTTATTAATAACATAATCTAAAATATTTCTGAGAATGTCAGGATTTGAAACATAGAAAATGTTTCCATATCTATTATCCAGAAAGGAGTTAAAAAGTTCATTGTCGGAATTCATAAACCATTCACCTGTAAAATCTCCTTTGGGATTAGTAGTTAATCCGAATTGTTCCCTTATTCCCCTTATCATTGCAGGTTGAATGTTGTTATCAGTATTAACATTACCACCACCGGCAAAACTTAGATACGGTGTTTCCTGATCAGTAGAATTTTCCTGAGTATTAAACTGACCACCAAATTTTAGAAATCCACTCAGTTCATCTGCAAAATAAAAAGGTAGCTCAAAATCTGCTTTGTATGAGTATTTATCTTCCTTATAGTTATTGCTAAACAAATTACCGCTTCTTAATACTACCTCACTTATTCCCTTAAAGTTAGTAAGAAGATATGTAAGGTCTTCCGGTTTCTTATTATCGCGAAGTACTCCACCTTGCAACGCGTCAGTCTGATTAAAATTTATTTGAGGTGCATTATCAAGTGAATTCTTTGCAGAGGTATAGCTGGCTGATAAATCTGCTGTAAAAAATCCGAGATCATAATCTAATTTAAGGGAATGCATTCGCTGATCAGTAATATTTTCTCCTAAACGAATCTGCCATTCCATTCTTCCATTATCATAATTAATTGTCTGGCGATGATCTGTATAATCAGAATTTATTCGAGCTAAAAGATTTACGAGTTTAATAGAACCATTAGGTATAGTGTAATCTAAAATCAAATTACCGCCATAACGATTTCTTGTTTCCAAATGCCTGTTAAATACAACGGTACTTACTTTCACCGGACGAAATCCTGTTGCAGGATCTATATCTACTTCTTCACCTGCAATATTGTAAGTAGCATCCATATTGTCTGAATTTCGGTCGTAAGATTCGATATTAAAAAGCGCATACACTCCCAACTGATCATCAAAAAAACGGTTACTTCCGGAAGCGACTGCACGATAATTTCCATAAGTCTTGCTTTTTGCTGTATAACCTGACTGCCATAAAAGATCGGTATGCCAACCGGAAGGTGCTTCTCTTAATTCCATATTAACTGTACCACCTATTGAGTTAGCATTCATATCCGGCGTAAGAGATTTGTAAACAGAAATCATCCTTATCATATAAGGTGATATCATGGTAAGATCCACACTTCGGTCATTACTAATATTCTGCGAAATAATTTCAGGATTTGAGGAAAGACCGATTTGTGAACTTCCTGTTGATGAAAGTCTGACACCTTCAATCTCGATAGAATTATACTTAGGTGACAAACCACGAATAACTACCTTGTTCGCTTCACCGGAACTTTGTGTTGTTGAAACGCCCGGCAATCGGCTTAGAGCAGAAGCCGCATTAAAATCAGGCATCTCCTGTATCTTTGCCTCGGAAATAACGTTAGCAATTTTATCCGATGTTAATTGCTGCTGGATTGCTTCTATCTGACCCTGTGCCTGGGCAGTAACTACAATAGTTTCACCTTGAATAGCTTCAGGCAGCAGTTCAAAATCTTTCTCTAATCTTTCCCCGGCTTTAATTGTAACTTCTTCCGAAATCTGGATATAACCGATGTAAGTTACAACTACAGTATGCTTACCTGCCGGAAGATTGCGGACAATATATTTTCCATCCAAATCAGCAGCAGCACCTAAAGTAGTACCTTTAATAATAATGTTTGCTCCCGGTAATCCATCCTTTGCGGTCTTATCATAAACAACACCTCTAAGAGTTCCGGATCCCTGTGCAAAGGAAACCTGAACAAATAGTATCAATAGTAAGATGGATATTTTAGAAAGCTTGCTAAAGCAGTATCCAAGAGACATATCATACTCCTGTTTTTTTTATTTAATATTTTATTGGCGAATTCAAATATTAAAAATGCACTAATACCCAGCTTAGCTTAAACAAAACTCGATTCTAAATTACGGTAGCCATTTTCTAATTCATTCTGTCTTTACAATACACTTTTAATATTTCTATGTAATGTGAAAATATATTTTTAAACTGACGCAAAACTTTTACGTCTTTCCGCCAGTTCATCGGTTATTTTTATTTCTAAATTTTTATTTATCGGGTAGAAGAACAAACATAATACACATATTCCAAAAGTTATTGCCGGGAATATGCTCATAGTCCATCTTATACCGTCTAAAGCAGAAGCACTTTGTTCAACGTTCGGAACGTAATTGAACAATGTTAAAATCCATCCAGTAATTGCTCCGCCAAATCCAAGTCCTGCTTTTAATCCAAATACAATTGCAGAGAAAACAATTCCAGTTGCTCTGCGATTGTTTTTCCACTCAGAGTAATCTGCAACATCAGCCATCATTGCCCACAATAAAGGAATTGTAAATCCGTAAAAGAACTGACGGATTATTTCGGTAACAAACATTAATGTAATTGACTGAGGAGCAAGGAAAACGAACATAGCACAAAAAAGTGTGGTTAAGGTAAGACCACCAATAAACACATTTCGTTTTCCATATTTCATTGATAAAGGCTTGGAGAAGAAGATTCCAATAATTGTGGCAACAGTACCAAGTACATTAAACATACTAAAGTAGCTTTCATCGCGTACGTAATATTTGAAATAATATAAAACAACACTACCGCGCATGGAAAGAGTTATAAAAAGAATTACGGTTAAAATGAACATTACAACCCAAGGCCTGTTTCTGAACAGATCCGAGAAATGTTCTTTTAATGTTGCTTTCTGATTTGGTGCAGGTTGAATTCTTTCTTTTGTAGTTGAAAAAGTTATAAGGAATAAAATTACAGCCAATGCAGAGAAGATTCCTATTGTAATCTGGTAACCTAAAGCATTATCACCTTTGCCAAAAAAATAAACCATAGGGAGAGCTAAACCCTGTATAATTAATTGTGCTATCATTGCAAATACAAATCTGTATGAAGACAGGCTTGTGCGTTCACCAAGATCACCCGTCATTACACCGCTTAATGCAGAATAAGGAAGGTTGTTTGCAGAATAGACCATCATTAATATTATATAAGTGATATAGGCATAAATAAGTTTACCGGAGGCATCAAAATTCGGAGTAATAAAAGTAAGGAAGCCCATTATTCCAAAGGGCAATGCTGTCCATAAAATCCAGGGGCGAAATTTACCCCACTTGGTATTTGTACGGTCAGCAACAATTCCCATAATAGGATCGAAGATTGCATCCCAGAATCTTACGATGACCAAGAGAGTACCGGCAGCAGCGGCAGTTATACCGAAAGTATCAGTATAAAATACAAGTTGAAACATAACCATAGTTTGGAAGATCAGGTTTGCTGCGGTATCGCCAAGTGCGTATCCGACTTTTTCTTTTACTTTTAATTTTTCACCAATAATCTGCAAAGTATTCCTCGGTATTTGAAATGGTTAATTAAATTACAGTTAAAATAAGTTTCGTCTGGTCTTCATCACTAGATGAATTACCAACCATAATTTCAAAATCTCCCGGTTCAACCGTAAAGTTTTTATTTATATCTGTAAATGCAAGATGTTCAGGAGTAATATTGAATTCTATTGTTTTAGTTTCACCAGGATTCAAACTGATTCTTTGGAATCCTTTTAATTCTTTTACCGGTCTTGTTACTGAACTAAAAATATCACGAATATAAAGTTGAACAACTTCTTCACCTTTAACTTTGCCTGTGTTTGTAACATCAACATAAAGTTTAGTACTTTCATCTTTAGATAAAATTGATTTCTGCAGCCTGATGTTGTTTAAAGAAAAAGTTGTATAGCTTAATCCGAATCCGAATGGGTATAAAGGACTTATTTCATCCGCAAGATAACCTCTTCTTGCAGCCGGTTTATAATTGTAGTAACAAGGAACATGACCAGCACTTCTTGGTATTGAGATTGGCAATTTACCACCGGGATTATAATCACCAAAAATAACATCTGCTACTGCCCGGCCGCATTCCTGTCCTAAGTACCAGCATTCAAGTATCGCAGGAATATTTTTAGCCATATAATTTATTGAAACAGGTCTGCCGTTAAATACTACTCCTACAATTGGTTTGCCAATTTTATGAATCGCTTCAACAAGTTCATTCTGCATTCCGAACAA
>CAZIDB010000024.1:15586-30656 GCA_964537965.1 uncultured Melioribacter sp.
TTCAAGTCTCTCTTCATATTCATAAAGTTCTGCATCAACATATGGATCTTCAAACAATCCAAGTTCAAATTTATATTGAAGCATAGGTGCGATAAGTTCATCGATAAGAGATTCAGGAACTCTTCCGTCTTTTACAAGCTGAACTAAATTCGGGTAGCAATCAGGATCAGGTAATTCAATACTAACTCCGGCTTCAACAGCAAGTATTGCAGCTTCGTCTTTGTCCCTGGCAACAGCATTGCTTACCGCTTCTTCCCTAAGATTTAACTCTGTAACTGCATAGTAATCGGAAACTATGAATCCTTTGAATCCCCATTCATCTCTTAATACATCTCTAAGCAACCATTTGCTTGCGTGTGAGGGCACTCCGTCAATTTCATTATATGAGGCCATAACACTCACAACATTTGCTTTATCAATTACTTCTTTGAATGGGAATAAAAAAGTATCGCGGAGCAATCTTTCTGATACGTTAACCGGTGCACAGTTTGTACCGGATTCCGGTTGGCCATGCGCGGCAAAATGTTTTAAAGTCGCAATCAAATGCTTTTTATCTTTAAAGGTTGCGTCACCTTGGAAACCTTTAGTGGCAGATACACCCATCTGAGCCACAAGATATGGATCTTCACCAAATGTTTCTTCAACTCTTCCCCATCTCGGATCGCGGGCTACATCAACAACAGGTGTTAATGCCTGGTGAGCACCGCGCATCCTTACATTTTCTGCAATGGATGAATAAATTTTTTCAATAAGCTCAGGATTAAATGTAGCAGCTAAACCAATCGGTTGGGGATAACTTGTAGATTCTTTCCCGGCTAAACCGTGCAAGCACTCTTCATGAAATATTACCGGAATACCGAGGCGCGTTTCTTCGCAGAAAAATTTTTGAAGTGTATTTGTCAGCTCAGCCATTTCTCTTGCGGTTCTACCCTTTGCTGTATCGCTTATTCTACCAATCTGACCAATACCGTTTTTTAAATAAAGGCTAAGATTACTTAGATCAAGGTTGCCTTCTTCGTCGCATAGCATAATATTCTTTTGTCCCCATATACAAAGCATCTGAGCAACTTTTTCTTCAAGAGTCATACGGCTGATCAAATCGTCAACTCTTTCCTTTACAGATAACTCCGGATTTTTATATCCGGCCAGGTCTTTTTCAACCATTATTGATCTTTCATTCATAAAAATTCCAGGTTTTTATCACTAACTGATACGCGATTTATATTCTGTTAAAACAATTACTAAGAAAATGCTTTTCATTCCAGAAGACTTTTTAATTACCGAATTACATATTTCAAAATTTCATTGAAATAATATTCTGAACATTTGATAGTTATATTATCAGTTCATTATGTATTGAACCGATTCAGTTTTTAGGTAAACAATCTTCTAATCGAGAATAGGATCCTATTTCGATTTATAAAAGAACAAACAAATTACTTTGGATTTAGTACTCTCGTCGATTTTCTGACGATAAATTCAGTTTCTTCAACTATTCTTTCTGTTGGCAAAAGTGTTGAAGATTCAATATTCCTGATAAGAACTTCTGCCGCCTTCTGTCCTATTTCTCTTTGAGGTGCTTTAATTGTAGTAAGAGGGACCGGATAGATTTTGGCATATGAAATGTCATCGTTACCAACAATAGAGATTTCGTCCGGAACTTTTATATTCATTTCAATAAGGGCAGTCATTACAGCCAACGCCTGGTTATCATTAAAACAAACAATGGCGGTTGGATAATCTTTCCGATTTCTTGTTTTAAAATATTTTAATGTTTTGTTATAAGCTTCATCGTAATGGGAACCAATTGAAACAATCATTTCTTTATTGAACACAAGTGTGCTTTCACTGAATGCATACCTGAAACCTTCAATTCTTTCCTGCGTATGCGATGACTGAGGCGGACCCGCAAAATGAACAATCTTTGTGTGCCCGCTTTCAATAAGGTATTTTACAGCTTTCTTAATTGCTTTTATATTATCAATTGCAACAACGTTAGCCTGAATTCCTTTTACGTCTTCAAGAAGGACGAAAGGATAATTGATCATCTTTAGCTTGAACAGATGTTCAATTTCCGCTGCTCCTTCAACTATCGGAGCAATAATTGTTCCCTTAATATCTTTTGCAGAAAAAAGGTGAGATAATTTTTTCTCGCATTCATGATCATCATCGGAACTTGTAATTAAAACCGAATAACCTTTACTGTTTGCATAATCTTTAACACCTGCGGCAATTTCCGTGTAGAAGGGATAGGTAAGATCTTTTATTATTACACCAATACTTTTATCCTGCTTGCCGTTCTTCAGATTTCTGGCTACACCTTTGGGACGGAAATTGAGTTCTTTCATTATGTTAAGGATATGATCGCGTGTAGAAGGTTTAACAGAGGTCTTTGCATTTATAACAGCGGATATAGTCCCTTTAGAGACTCCTGCTTTTTTTGCAATATCATCGATCGTAATTTTTTTCATTTTATTTTATGCAGGCGTTTTTGCAAACTCCATGTTAAAAAAATATTTTTCAGAGAAGAACTTATGTGTAAAAATCCAAAAACGGTAATTCTACTTCAGGATTTTTGGTTTTGGTTAAATATTATTTGAACCGTTTCAATATTAAATTATAAAATTCAAAAAGGCAAGAAAAATATTTTCGTACAGACAAATTTATTTTTAAAATTTCATCAAAGATTAGCAATAACTGGCACAATTGTAGATTCGGTTAAGAAATAAATTCCGGTTTGAAAAGGTGTTCATTCTACACTTTACGAAAACTTCAAGCTTAACTTTCACTTCAGATTTGCAAAGTTCTTTTAATACCCAATTCCAATCCGCGCAATTCGGAAAGACCACGCATCCTGCCGAATAAGGAATAACCCGGATATATCCCTTTGCGATTCATATCAGGAATCATAAGATGTCCATGATCTGGTCGCATCGGAATCTGATAGTCTATTCTACCTTCATGTTTACGTCTTTTCTGTTCGATGAGAAGTGTCTTAATTACATTGTAAAGATCGATATCGCCATCAAGATGATCTTCTTCCATAAAATTTCCGGATTCATCTCTTGATACATTTCTGAGGTGGACAAAATTAATCCGATCAGCTAATGCTTCAGCAATTTCAACAAGATTATTTTTGTAACCAGCACCTAATGAACCTGTACATAAAGTAATTCCATTTGACTTTGAATCGGCAGCTTCAGTTATTTTTCTTAAATCTTCATGTGTACTAACAATTCTGGGTAAACCTAATAAGCTCTTCGGCGGATCATCCGGATGAATTGCCAAAAGGATACCGTATTTCTCTGCAACCGAAATTATTTTTTTTATAAAGCTGAATAAATTTCGCCGAAGTCCATCTGCATCAATATTATCGTATTCGGCTAAAGCAGTTCGAAATTCATCAAGCGAATAAGACTCCCAGGAACCGGGTAAACCCAGAAGAATAGTTTTGAGTAACTCTTCTTTACTATTTTCATCTAATTGATTAAAATATTTTTCAGCAGAATTTATTTGATCTGTAGTATAATCTTTTTCCGCATTTTTCCTTTTTAAAATGAATAGATCAAACGCTGTCATTGACTGTTGTTCAAATTTTGATGTAATTGAACCATCTTTATAAACTACATTCAGGTTTGTCCGGGACCAATCAAGTACAGGCATAAAGTTATAACAAACAACAGGTATTTTGCATTCACCAAGGTTATGGAGAGATGTCTTATAATTTTCTATATACTCTTCATATTTTCCATTTTGTTTCTTTATATCTTCGTGAACAGGTAAGCTTTCAACAACCGACCAGATTAATCCTTCTTTCTCAATAATTCTTTTACGATTTAAAATTTCTTCTGCTGGCCAAACAGCACCAACCGGTATTTGATGTAAAGCTGTTACTATTCCCGTTGCACCAGATTGCTTTATTTCTTTTAATGATATAGGATCGTTAGGACCGAACCATCTCCAAGTTGGAATGAAACCTATTTTATTTTCATCGTCTTTCATAATAAATAGCTGAGTTTTTAAATTATACACCACTGAAAATGCTGAAGCCACCATCAACGGGAATTACAGCACCGGTAACAAACTTTGATGCGTCTCCTGAAAGCCACAGGACTGTTCCAATTAGTTCTTCCGGCAACCCAAATCTTTTAAAGGGAGTAATATTAATAACAGTATTTCCTCTTTCGGTAAGCGTACCATCACTATTTGTAAGTAAAGTTCTGTTTTGTTCTGTTATCATAAATCCCGGAGCAATTGCATTTACTCTAATACCATCTCCAAACTTCTGGGCTAATTCCAATGCAAGCCATTTGGTAAAATTTTCTATTGCAGCTTTTGCAGCAGAATATCCCATTACTCTTGTTATTGCTCTTTGTGCAGCCATCGAGGAAATATTTATAATTGAACCGCTTTTCTTTTCTGACATCGATTTCGCAAATATCAATGTTGCTAAAACAGTACCGTTCAGATTCAGATCAACCACTTTTTTAAACTGGCTTATATCTACATCAAAAATACTCTGGTCCAGACCTACTGTAGCACCAGGTACATTTCCCCCGGCAGCATTTATAAGAATATCAATCCCGCTAAATTTATTTAGAATAACATCATTTACATTTCTGATATTTTCTTCATCAAGAACATTACATTTTAAACCAATTATTCTATATTCTCCAAGTTTCAGGGATTCAATTCTATATTTAATTTTTTCTTTATTGGTTCCAAGTAATATTACCTTTGCGCCTGCATCAAGCAATCCTTTAGTCATTTCAAAACCAAGGATTCCACTCCCTCCGGTAATTACAGCGACTTTATCATTCAGATTAAATAGCTTTGACAGATAATCCATTTACAATATCTCAAGTTGGTTATAAAATATTTTTACTTATCTAAGTATTTATTTTGCAGAAACACTTTTCTTGCGGATAAATATAAAGATTTTTTTTAATTACGAGCAAATTGCTGAGGTAATACAACCCATTCAATATTTCAAGACAATTGAATTAAGGATAAAAAAGTAAGAGTAATATATTTACCTAAGTATATAAAACTCCTCCGGTATTTATTTGCAGAGAATTAGTTTAGCATTCTAAACTATTGTTCAATTAGTCTCTTTTGTCAAGCCAGTGAATTAAATTCAATGTGAACTGAGCATTCTGTAAAGCTTGATCGGAATTAAATCCTACTTTAAAATCTCCTCTTACAAGTTGAGCTGTGAACATTGCCGCTTCACCAAATACTGCAACTTTCCCTTTACCAAATTCCATAATAGCACCTTGATTGCAACCAGCTAATTTTTGTTTTGGAGTATCATCTTTAAAAATCCAGGCAGTATCCGGCTTAAGGATATAATTTTCTTCAATAAAACTTAATATTGGTATTGCACCTGATGGTGCTTTAAAAGCTGAACCAGTAAAGGTAGAAATTTCGCTTATCTGTTCATTTACTTGCTTGCCATATGTTATCGGTGAATCATTCAATGTATTATCCTTTCGGGAAAAGACAGATGGGGGCCAGGAATTTTTTCTTGTGTAGGCAAAACCATTAATGAATTCAAATCCAAAAGCTTTTCCAAGTTCATAAGCAGCACCTGCAAAAGGCATATGGTCGGCAATTAAAAACAGGCTGCCACCATTTTCTACCCATCTTTTAATATTAATAATTTCTTCGCCTGAAAAGGCAGAAGGAGTAGGGAGTGCCCAAGTTTCTGTGTTGGAAGAATGCAAAGCGTTTGCTATAACTAAAATTTTACAACGCTTTAATATTTCAGGTGATGTAATTGAATCAGTCAGTCCGGAAACCTGATAACCATCCTGTCTCATTAATTTTGCAAACGCAAAAAAATTACCATCAACAGTGTGGAAATTATTATGAGCACCATCTATTAGAATTACCGGACCATTTCCCTGCTGATAAGCGGTTTGTTTAATGTCATAGGTAAATGAAGTATCAGGAATTTGTTGGGCTATTAAAGCGAATGGCTCATAAAAACAAATCACTATAAAGAAACAAATAATTTTAATATTCATTTTAATGTCATCCTTTTTTTACCAATAAGTTCTATAAAAGATTCCAGATCGGTCATTTTCAATATTTCTCCGTGTCCGTTAAGAACACAACCAATATAGTTGATCCGCTTCTCAATCCAGTTCTTAACTATAGCCCATCTTTTCATATCAATTCTATTAAAATCATCGATAGATGGTCTTCCATATTTTGAAAACAAATCTCCAACCATTAATACTTTTTCTTCGGGAATATGAATTAGAATATCACTACCGGAATGGGCATTGCCAAAATATATTACATCAAATGTTATATCACCCAATGAGATATTTAAGGTATCATTAAAAGTTTTTGTTGGAGGAGTAATTAACCTGTCCTTTAATAAATCATTATATGCATGTTGGTAGCGAATTAACTTGAGTTGTATATCAAGACTATCCTGCCACTCCGGATCAATAGTTTTCAACTGATTCTTATAATCAGCAATGATTTTTCTTAAGCTTTCTTTTATTTTATTCTTATCCTTCCAGAATTCAGTCATTTCACTTAAACAATTCTCATGGCCGACTATTACTGCATCGTTAAAAACCTGGTTGCCTCCAGTATGATCCCAATGTGAATGAGTATTAATTAAATAAGCGAAAGTCTTTTTATTAAATTCTTTTACAATAAGTATTCTGTATTTAGCAGTTAATGAATTAGAAATTCCAGCATCAACAACCACAATACCTTTTTGAGTTGATATTGCAATTACAGCATCATAACCTAATTTAAACAATGCTACTTTGTCACTAATTCTTTCAACTTTTATAATTTTATCTAACTCTGCTTCATTATTCTTTGAGGGATTGCAAGATAAAATAGAAACTGTTACCAGAAGAGAATAGCATAAGTTAAGAATAATAACCAAAGAGATTTTCTGATTTATACCGTTTTTAAGAATCATTAAAGCCTGATGATTTAGCTAATTACATTATTATCTACACTTTAGTAGACGTTTAAGAAGATTTTTTGTTGTCAGTATTTTTTACGCTTTTATAAATTATATTTTTAAAAAATGATTTTCAAATAAATCCACTGCCGAGTTACACATTACTATTTATTCCCAACCTTTTATGGCAATATTCAACCCTTTATGGAAATTAATTGCGTTAATGAATTTTAAATCGTCAGAATAGTACTGTTATAAATTCCATTTTTTAATATCTCAGTCAGTTAATCGAAAAAATATTTCACTATAGTACCGAAGGAGAAATCTATGAAATCATTTTTAATTTTATTCTTATTATTCCCAATCCTTTTGGATAGTAGCGCTGGACAATCAATACAAGATGAAAAAACAAAAAAAGAAAAAGATATTATAGCGCAGGTAATAAAAGATAATATCTGCTGGGCGTTGAACAAAGATCTTGATTTATTGTATAGCACCATACGAAAAGATTCAACGCTGTTATTTATTCATCCAGATTCATCCATGATCGATGGTTTTGCTGAAGTTGAGAATACTGCGAAATCATTCTGGATGGATCCTCGCTTCAAGGCAACATATTCAAAAGTAAAGAATTTGCGAATTGATATTGCCAATTGCGGAACAGTTGCCTGGTATTATTGCCTGCTTGACGATTTCGGTGAATGGAATGGAAAGCCATATAAATGGGAAAATGCAAGATGGACAGGCGTTCTTGAAAAGATAAATGATCATTGGGTAATCTGTCAGATGCATATTTCTTTCCCGAAGACAAGGAAATAATTCAGGTAAGAGCGTTTTGTAAATGAAAACCTCACCCTGAAAAGTCAGGATGAGGTTGAAATTATTTTACCACAATCATTTTACGGATGCTGTTATAATTCTTTCCGTTATTTAAATCAACAGCATCAATCTTGTATAAGTAAATTCCAGACGAAAAATTGCCTGCATCAAATTCAACCTGGTTATATCCTGCATTCACATTTTGATCTACTAATTTTACGAGTTGTTGACCAAGCAGGTTATAAACGGCAATTTTTACCTTGCAGTCCACAGGTAAATTATATTTTATTTTTGTAACCGGATTAAACGGATTCGGAAAGTTTTGATAAAGTGCAAAACCATTTGGTATTGAGTTGGTTTTAATCTGTAGAATTTCAATTGCTGTGTTACTAATTATATACTTCTCTCCGTTCTTAAGTACACTATTAATTATTTTACCGTTGATCTTATCTGTTATTATTAATTCAACACCATATACCTGAATTGTAACCGGATATTCGGCAGAATTTAATTTAATTTCTTTTACTTCTGCATCTAATTTTTCAACTGATCTGTCAGAGGCAAATCTTATATCAAAAATTCCTTTAGGTGGAATCGGTGGCAATTCATATTTGTTAAATTCAATTTCGCTATTTGAAAGATATAAATTTACGACTCTTCCCTGTGCATCAGTAAATTTAATTCTGGGCCAGCTGGTTTCAATTTCGGGACAATTAAAAACCTGGTTTTTTCCTGCAGCAGCAGATAAACTAATTTCTCCTGTCTGACTGGATTTTATCCAATAACCTTTTCCGCTTTCAAGAGTACTTGCAGTAACATAACCATTATTGTAACCGAAGAATTGTGAAGTCAAAATTCCGGCAGGTTCGGTATTTAAAGTTGCAACCTGCAAATCATTTTCAAAAATACCAATTATATTCCATCCTGTATTCAAAATAATCTTTCCCGTACTTTTATCTCCGCATATTTTCACAGTATCACCCGAACCAAATTTAAGCCAATATCCTTTTGCAAGTTCGAATGAATTTGTAGTAGTGTATCCATTGTTATAACCAAATGCCTGTGATGTCGCACCAGGGAATAAACCAGTAACACTAACATCATTCGGTAATACAGGCAGGGATAAAATATTCCAGCCATTTTTTAATTCAACATCTGCGCATAATGTTGTTTGTTCAGGAGTAAATTTCCAGAGGTCATTAGAATAATTAGAAACGCTATCAGCATCAATAGACCACCCACCGAAAATCCAGAAGTTTCCGGCTTTATCAATCCATGCACCAGGAAGTAGTCTTCCTCCAGGATTATTAGTCATATCAGCAGTGCCCTGTACACCATAAATTCCTTTTTGATTAATTAGAGTACTTCCTTTCATCCAGGTCCATTGATTTGAATTTATGTTATAATTCCAAAGATCGTTCTGTCTTCCTTCATCAATTGATGAACTTCCATATCCTTCTCCTCCGAATATCCAGAAGTCTCCGATTTTATCTTTCCAGCCTTTAAGATAATATCTGCCACCCGGAGTATTAGCAGGATCAGGAACTCCAATGGTTCCATAAACACCATTTTGTATAACAAGACCGGTTCCATTGACCCAAGTCCAATTATTTGTACTGGTATTATATTTCCACAATAGATCAATTATACCAAAAGCAGGCAAATATCCCATACCACCAAACAACCACAAATTTCCTTGGTTATCTGTCCAGCCTACAGAACCTGAACTTGAGCATGGATAAATATATGAATTTTCAACACCTTTATTATACCAAGAACCACTTGCATTAATAAAATTATCTCCCTTCATCCATGTCCAGGTATTATCACTTACATTATATTTCCATAGATCGTTAAAATAACCAACCGACCCGGAGCCATTGCCATAGCCACCATATAACCAGAGGTTACCTTCCAAATCTGTCCAGGTAGTTGAATTGCCTCTTGCACCAGGTGTATTATTGATGTCTGCTACACCTTTTGTACCGTAAATACTTTCCTGATTTTTTGTAGCACTGCCTTTCATCCAGGTCCACAAATTATTCTGTACGTCATATTTCCATAAGTCATTAAAGTATCCATATCCTGAAGTCATAAAACTATATCCGCCGAATAACCAAAAGTTTCCATCTTTATCGATCCAACCAACTGCACTTTCTTTACCTCCGGGATAATTTGAAGGAGCAGCAACTCCTTTTACTCCATGATTTCCGGTATCATTGGGAACGGTACTCCCATTAATCCAAATCCAGTTATTAGTACTCACATCATATTTCCAAAGATCGTTTGCCCTTCCATACATACCTACCAAATAAGAATCACCTCCGAACATCCATAAATTACCATTTACATCAGTCCAGGTTACAGGTGCCCATCTACCACCAGGATTATTAGCAGGATCCGGAATACCTTTAGTACCAAATACTGCCCATCGTGAACCGGATTTGTTTCCTTTCATCCATGTCCATTGCTGTGCAGTTGATATCGTTAATAAAAAGGAAATTAGAATTATGAGTGAAAGTATTGTTCTTTTCATGACAGACCTCGCAAAAAACATTTTGAAAATTCATTAAGTGAATTTCTTATTTAAGCACGATCATCTGCAGGGGGTATAAGTTGAAAGTAAAGTTAATTTTTAGAATTTATTTTGTCAAGCATTTCAAATTTAAAACAAGTAGAAATACTTTAAATGATTACTGGGCAAGGTAAACTGATCCAATTTCAAAAACTGTACTATTTGTATTCTCTTTATTACAGACAACCTGTATGAATTCGAGTTTATCTATTAAATCTTTAACATTTAAGATACAATTCTTTTTAGTCCAGGTTTTTGGTAAAAACTTTGGATATGAATTTGGCAATATCAATGCTTCAGAAGGAATAAACTTTTCAATCGGTATTATTTTTTTTTGCCAGGAATCCGATAATTTTACTTCATAGCTATAGCAGTCAGCATCTGAGGTAATCAAATTTATTTTTAATGCTTTAGTTGAATTGTTAGCTGACTTGCAATTAATGATAATATTTTTATAAACACCCTTAGAATCTTTAATTACCTTTGCAAGTTTTGAAATGTTATTTTGAATTGCAAACGGTGTAGTCTGATTCCCTGAAAATTTAACATCAGCTTTTAAGATATCATTCATCAATTCAGGGCTATGTTTATATTCAATGTTGTATTTAAGATTCTCAGAATAAAAAGGAAATACTAAATCTTTCCTGTCTCGTACAGGATCAAAAAGTTTTACTGGAGAATCTTTGCTAAGTACGTCAACTGTCCAGAAATTTTCCTTTGGAAAGTCCCAACTTTCCGGTGAAGATTTTATTCCTCCCGGATATGTAATGAAATCTTTGCCGTCATCGATGGTAACACAATATTCAAGTTTACCTGATGAGACAATTCCGGATCGCTTATTCAGAAAATATTTAAACCCTTCAGCCTTTTCCAATTTGTATTTTTCAAATCCTCTCCAGCTTAATCTTTTAACAAACAGATAAATGTCTTTTATTTTTTTATTACTGGCGACTCTGAATTCAAACTCCAATAGATTATCTTCAATTAAAAATGGCTTTGAATTATTTACAATATAAATTTCATCTGAATTAGAATCAGGCAGGTATAATCCTTCAAGAAACTTTTCTTTCTTTACTTTATATTCTTTAAGTGATTTTAAATTCACTTTATCACCAACTAATAAATACACTCCTGGTTTAATAATGAATGAATTCTTATTGACAACAGGATTAAAATCATTCCCAAAATTGATGGATGCAACCTTAAAGTCATTACCAAGATCAGGTAATTCAATTTTCATCTGTCTTTCAATCCAGAATAATTTGGATATTTGTCTGCTTAAGCTTACAGAACCAAACGGATCACTTAACCATAGAACATCGGGATAAACTTCCACCCGCCAGATTCCATCCTGTAACTTATCTATAAAATAAGAACCTGTACCATCATATTTTATAAGCGGAGAGTTGCCAACCCCGGCTATATGCTTTAATTGCTTAACTTCTGCTGGAATAGTGTTGGTTGAATTTGAATAGTAAAATTCTTCGTTCGTATTTAATTCGCTTAAATCTTCAGGACAACTAACCCTGACAGAATCAAAAAGATTATTTGCAGGATAATCCCCGAAAGATTTATTCCTGGGAATTCTTGTGAATGCTTTTGCTGCAATCAATAAACTAATTACTTTGGAAGGAGTATAAAGTAAATTCAAATAGTGCGTTGGATATTCTGTATTGCTCCATGCAATTTGAACTGGATCATAACTGAACATTGCTGCAAACTGCATTCCTGCTTCCCTGTAACTTCTTGCCATTGCAGGATAAATGTAACTTCCTCCTACATCAGCAGCATCAAACTCGTAAACCATTTTAGCTTTCTTATTAAATTCCCGGACATTCTCTGAAGGAATTTTATACTTATTTACATTCACAAGATAATTTCCTTCAAGCATTTTATTATGAACCAAACCAGTTGGGTACCACTGAAATGTTATTCCTTCTGCTTTGGATTTTGTTACAGCGTTTGCCTGCTCATCATTCCAGTTTTCACTGATGTTGTAAAAAATAGGTTTTGCAAAACCAGAATTGCGTATAATATCATACATCTCATTTATATATTCAGTCACCTGTAAAGTATCTTTAGGATGGAATGGTTCATTAATTATTTCCATCGCAATTATTGAAGGATCATACTTATAAGGATGCTTATTGTATTTATTAATATGATTAAGAAATTGTTTTATATAATTTCTCTCAGCTTCCCTTGCCTTTGGATTTGTAACTAATTCCAGTTTCGGATACACTTGAGAGAATCCCGGAGTTTCAATATCCGGTTCAGGCCATCCTGTTCCCCACCACGCAATTGGTGTAAGAATAGTTTTAATTCCGCTTTCAGAAAGTTTATTTAGCAGGTAATCTAAAAGTTCAAGGTGTTCATTCTCAAGAAGATTTCCATTACGATCAGATATTTCCCTATCCCACACATGAATACGAAAAGCATTCAATCCAAGACGAACCATATGAGTAATATCCAGGTCAATAGCTTGCTTTAAGGATAAGTTTAATTTTTTATGAGCGCGATATGAATAGGCAAAAGGAACAGTATAATTCACTCCGAATAAAGCTACTTCTTCATTGCTTCCTATCCAGCGCATAACACCGGACGTATCAATGAAAACATACTGATTCTTACTTTTTTCCTGAGCAAATATTTGCAGCACAATTACAAAACTAAAAAGAAGTATTAGCTTTAATGATTTCATAATCATTTCATCAGGATTAGTTTAATTGATTTGTCCAATCCTCCTGCATCAATTCTTGCGATATAAATTCCTGAGGTTAAGTCATTGGCATTCCAGGTTACAGAATGTAAACCTGGTTTCTTTATTCCGGATTCTAATGTGCTAACAAGTTCGCCCAAACTATTATAAATCTTCAGCGTAACATAAGTCTCTTTGGAAATTGAAAAGCTAATTGATGTAACCGGATTAAAAGGATTCGGGTAATTCTGGTACAAATTAAATCTATAAGGATTAGGATGATTATCATTTTCAATTGAAGTAACTGTTTTTCTATCATTAAAAAACTTCCATACTAGTGTAGTATCTGATACAGGAAAATTAAAAAAGCGATTTTCGATTCCGGATTCCCATCCGCTGAAAGAACTATTCTCAATAAAGAATTTATATTTTATCTGTGTTCCGGTTGTAATTTTATTTTTGGGAAAGTATGCTATTCCGAACCAGAACGAGTTTGTTGCAACACTATTTAATTCTTTAGTCAGAATGATTTTGCTTTCATTCCATGATAGTATACCGGCAGAATTTATTTCATCACCACGAACAGTAATCGGTCCATTTACATCTGCATTAAAAATACTTGCTTTAATCAGATCAGAAACATTTACCCTGAACAACACAGCAATTGAATCCTCTTTTGGAATTAAAGGAGTAAAATATTGCTGTACATAATTTCCGGTTGAGTTATAAAATTGTAACTGGAGTGTAGTATCATTATTGCCGGCATAAAATAAACGCGCATTTAAACTACTGTTATTAAAGGGAGTAATCGGGCCTTCCCAGCCTAAACGTAAAAATGTTGCCTTGCTTTTTGTATGACCTGTCCAGATTTTAAAGTTAAGCATATCACCGGGATACATTTGGAATTCATGTTCCCAGTAATCACCACCAACATTTTTTAAAATCAAAGTTGATGTTGCATCCCACGTTACAGATTCACCGCTTGGTAATAGGCTGGAACTGATTCCTGTTACTTCACCTCTAACTTGTACAACTCCAGTAGGTTTTAATGTATCATAGTTTGTAGAAGTGTTAAATCTCAGTTTCACTTTTACAGTTTTGAGGCTGTCAATATTTCTGAAAGCATTAATTGATTCCAGTACTTCACCATTAAAATCAAAAGTAGTTAGGTTTTCCCAGCCTGAACCAAGCGGTTGAACAGAAATATATGATGGTTCCCAGTAGAAAAAACCTACTCCTTTTCCATTAGGTGTTTGCTTTATCAGTTTAACAAGATTGATCAAATAATCTTTCTGTCCTTTAATAGTTGCAGGATAACCCTGCAAAAGTGTTGTACCGGAACCAACGATATTACCCATTCCATCATTTTCGTATTGAGTCGTCCATGGATATGCAGTTTCGGCTATAATAATTTCTTTCCCATATCTTGTGGCAAGATCATTCATATTGGTTGTTAGTTTTGATAGTGTTCCATGCCACCATGGATAATAAGAAAGTCCGATAACATCAAATTCAACGTTTTGAGAAAGAAGCCGGTTATAAAAATAAACTGAACCGCTGTTGTCTCCACCACGATCTATATGAATCATTATTTTAACAGGAGAAGAATCAGCAGCATCCTTAACTCCATTAATTCCTGCTTTAACAAGATCTGCAAATTTAACCAGTTGTTCATTCTGATCACCGGCATTATAAAGTTTTCCATCAGGCCACAACATTCCACCGGTAATTTCATTACCAACCTGAACCATATCAGGAATAGAATTCTGGTTTTTCAAAGCAGTAATAACATTTTTTGTGTAAGTATAAACGCTGTCCTTAAGAACATCAAATGTTAGATTTGCCCAGGCTGCCGGTTTTGTTTGTTTACCGGGATCTGCCCAGGAATCCGAGTAATGGAAATCCAAAAGAAATTTAAACCCTTTTTCTTTAATTCTTTTTGCATAGTCCAGAGTTTCTTTGAACCCGCAATAACCATCTGGCGGTGTGTGCCAGATACGAAGACGAATGTAATTAACTCCGTTTTCTTTAAAGATATCCA
>CAZIDB010000025.1:0-28181 GCA_964537965.1 uncultured Melioribacter sp.
TTAGAATAATTAATGCTAAACAAGCGGTTGATAGGAATTGGTGACATTTAAATTATGCCCTAACCTCAGTTAATATGTTAGCATCATATTCAACAGGAAGGATTACTTCTAATGATTACTTAATTAAACACATTTTCTTAGTTACTGTACTATTACCAATTTTTAATTGATAAAAATAAACTCCGCTTGATAAGTTTTGACCTGTAAAATCAACCTCATATGTTCCGGCAGATAATTCTTTGTTTATTAAAGTGATTATTTCTTTACCGAGAACATTGTATATTCGTAGAGACGTCATATATGACGTCTCTACCGCTGCCAACGTAAATTTTATTTTTGTTGTAGGATTGAATGGATTCGGATAGTTCTGGCTTAGAAAGAATCTTGTTGGTTTTGTTGCAATATTTTCTTTTACATCTGTCTGGGTTGCAGGGAAAAAGTATGTTAACATATCATCTAAAGTAGCACGCCACAGGCCCCAGCTATGTCCTTCCGGTTTTTCATGCCATTTAAAATCATAACCTTTTGAGATCAGCGAATCTTTTAATATCCGCCAGTCATCTTCAACATCATAATATGAACCCCACACGGAAAATATTTTTATATTCTTATGCGGACCGTTTTTAAGCATATTGCTTGCTTCATAATTATTTGGCCAGAATGCTCCGGAATGCTGCCCGCAATTTGCAAATACATCAGGATAGTTATAACTGATGAGGGCAGAAATATTTCCACCAAAAGAATCGCCAAGCACAAGTCTTCTATTTGGATCCATTTCTGTATTGTAAAGCGAATCAATAAACGGAACAAGTTCTTTAACAAAAAAGGACATGTAAGAATTTCTTAATGAATATGCATACTCTTCATTCCTGTTAGTAGGAGGCACAAATACGGAAATGAACGGTTCAATTTTATTACTGTCTAAAAGATTATCAATTACATTAGTGGCGCTTGCAAGATTAATATAATCTGATCCATCCTGAAAATATACAGTGGGATATTTAACTGCCTTTGATGAATCGTAATCCGGTGGCAGGTAAATTCTGCATTGATAAGTTTTATTAGTGTAAATGCTTTTAAATGATTTATATTCAAGCTTGCCATGTTTAATGTTTGGTCTGTAAGCAATTTCCCATGGCTGAACGTACGAAGGCATGGCAAGTTCCGAATTTGGTCCGTAACCTCCGGGGCATCGTTTGGGATTTTCAGGATCAAGAATCCAATACCCACTGCTTAGAACAAATTTATAATCAAGACGCGCATCCATTTCAAATTTTATTATGCTGTAAAAAAGATCTGTGGACTGTATGTTAATCATATTAACAGTATTCCAGCCCGTAAAGTCTCCTGCTAATTGTGTGGGATTGCTAACTCCGCGATATAAGAAAACCGCAATACTATCTTCAATAAAAGGAATGCCTTTGGTTCTTGCATAAGTGATAAAACTATCTACAAGTGCTGTTTTAGCTTCAATTGATGGAGTAGAATTAACTTTCGCGAGAAAACTCTGGAACTGCGTTTGAGCCGCAATTCCAGAGGTTAAAATGAATAATAGTATTATGAGTTTATTTTTCATAAACCAAATTTAAGTTTATTTAATTAAAACCATTTTCTTTGATTGAACAAATTCTCCAGCTCTCAGTTGATAATAATATACTCCGCTTGAATATCCATTTGCGTTGAAATCAACTTCATAATTGCCTGCAGCTTTTTGTTCATTTACTAGTGTTACAACTTCGTTACCAAGAATATCATATATCTTCAATTGTACATTTTGTAGAGACGAGGCATGCCTCGTCTCTACAGGGATTGAATATTTTATTTTTGTGGTTGGATTAAAAGGATTTGGATAATTCTGTTCAAGCGAATAATCCTTTGGTAGTTCAGATGATCTTTCTTCTTCAATTCCTACAGTAGTTTTTGTTACTATTCTTAAATCATCTATATAGTATAAACCAATATTTTCGCTGCCTGGGTTAAAACTAAACTGGTAGCTGTCAAACTTCATATTGCCATTTAGTGTTCCGTCACCAATCCACGAACCTGTTCCATCATTAGTCATATCCCATGAAATTAATTTCCAGCCGTACCAATCAACATTGAACCAGGGGCTAACTTCAAGTCCGGTTGTTCCACCGATATTATCATTAACACAGAATCTTATCTTATTTCCTTTACCGTCTCCGTATAAGTAAGTCTGCATAATATAATTTTTATTGAACACAACACTCTTGGGGGTGCCGCTTGATAAATATTCTCTTATCAGCCAATCGCCGGCAGTTTTATCCCACCCGTAATTAAACATCATGCTATGCAGGCTTTTAGTAACGTAATTATAAATTGTTGATGAAGAAGCATAACTCGTTTCGTATGTCAATATTCCTTTTGTACTGCCGCTTTGCTGAGGCTGCCACCAGTTGCCTGTAAAGTTAGATTCAAAATTATCGATTGAAGTGACTACAAATTTTGAAGCGCTTGTTGTAAAGACAATATCCTGTGCAGAACTTGTAGAATTTCCATGAATATCCTTAATGCCCGGCGTTATTTGAAGTGTATAACTTTCATTCGGTTTTAATTCTGAACCCGGGAATAAGTGAACAAGTGATTTGTTGTCATCGAACAGGTAAAATTTCATTACACCTGAAACTGATGACTGGTCAAGATTTCTGATTATCTTAAACTTACCGCCGATAGAAGTTGTGCTTAAAGCTTCATTAAACAGGACAGAAACGATTGGCTGAAGTTCCACATCAGTTGAATTTGATGACGGGTAAACCGAAATCATTTCCGGGGCAATTGCATCAACTACTTTAGTTTTAAAAGTGATTAAAGATTCATCGCCACCGATGCCGTCTTTATTGCCATCGTACTGGTGGTTGTATTTATCAATTGAAGCGCCTGAAAAAGTAAGAGTATAATTCGTTTCGAAATCTAAGCTGTCTGTTTTTATAGTTAATGTTTTATCTCCGTTCGTCCAGATGAATGATAAAGCAGCTTCCGGAACAATCTTTAAGTTTTCCTGGACAGAAGTTGAATTCATCGGTCGGCTGAAATTAACAATGATAGTTTGATTCCCCGGATAGATAGAATCCTGTTCAGTTATATTTATTGATGTTATGGTTGGCGGTACATTCGAAACAAGTTTAAGATCAGTAAATGTAAAAAAGCTATCAATAACAAAAACTCTTTTAGAATAATTATCATAACCTTCTGCATTTACGTTTATTGTAACTGAATCATTCGGTAACTCTTCAATAAAATAAAAACCGTTTCTTAATGCTTCCGGGTCCGTACTGTACTTATTAAATAAAGATTCGTATGTGTCTGTTGTGTACGTCTTGCCGTTTATCTCAACCGTTGCTCCGTTCAACGCTTCCCCGGATTCAACATCGGAAACAAAACCAGCACATATTCCAACTTTTGGCAAAGCGATATTAAAGTATTTCAGAATGGACCAATATAAAGTGTAGGCCTGAAGTTTTTTATGTTCTGCATTCATAAATAGCTGGTTTTGAACCGGGTTAGTATGAAAGCCGGCTTCACTTAATTCCGAAGGCATTGTAGTTTCCCTGTTAACATGAAGGTAAGGACCGTCAAAATCGCAGCCATAAAATTTACAATCGCCTATTGATCCACGGGTATCACAGCGCATTCCGTTTGTAAGCAGTTTAACCATAATGTCGCTCATTGCTTTTCCGCCGTTAGGAATTTTCTCGCTCCCGTTTCTGTACATTCCCCAGAGTAAAATTGTGCTTGTATAATTTGGGCTACCGGCATCGCTATGAAAAGAATGATACCAGGAAGTACCAAGCTGATTAGCAAGGCTGGATCTCTGGCTTAAAGAAACTATTTGCTGGTCATTAACACGGGTCATATAAACAGTATCTATATCGGTATTATTTAATAGATAATCCCTTACATAAAGAGCAACTCTTAAATTCTTTTCGGCTTCGGAATAATTGTATATCCCCATATTTTCTTTCTGGCTATGACCCGGATCGAGAATTATATCCCATCCGCTTAAACCGGTTATCTGTGCAAATCCTGTTGAACAAAAAACAAACAACAAAATTATTTTTAATATATTCTTCATTTAAAAAATTCCTGTTTAATTGGATAGTTTGATTGAATAAATAATTCCTGTCCTGGCATCGTTGAATACTATTTTATTTCCATCCGGTGAAAAGCAGGGATTCATTTCAATTATATCTGGTGTATTTGTAACCTGGGTTTTTGATGTCCCGTCAAATTTAACCTGAAAAATTTCCGAGGAGATATACTGCAGACCGTCATCAGTTGTAACACTATAAGCAATATATTTTCCATCCGGTGACCATGCCGGTCTTTCACCTTTACCAAGATCAATCAATTCACTTCCATCAATATTCATTACAAATAAATTTCCACCGTAAACTTCAAAGGCAGCTTTTAATTTATCAGGTGAGAGTGCAAGGTTCAAATACTGGCTTCCTTTAACAGGGTCAATGTTTAATAATTGGTTCTCTGAATTGACTTGAACCAACCTTGTTCCGTCAAGAAGCAACCTGGTTTCAGGAATAGAGTTCGTTTCCGTTGTTTTCTTAAGACTATTTGTTTGAGTTCTTAAAAGCTCATTTTTTTGAATGAATGAAACAGAGTTGTTATGTTCATCCCATTGTGGAATGCATGTAAGATGAGGTTTATAATCTGAAATTAATTCAACCTGTCTTGTATCGATGTCGAATAATTTTACAGCGTCTGTTCTTTTGTTATTTTCAAACTTAGCTGTTCTGGCGAGAATTAATTTTGAATTGCCGGACCAACTGCTGCCGAATCCCGCTGCAGGTTCATCTGTAATTTCTTTTATTTCTCCTGAAGAAAGATTCAGCAGAAGTATTCCTTTATAGTTTTCTTCGGTAAAGGAAATATAATTTCCGTCCGGTGAATATTTTGGTGCTTGCAGGAACTTGTCGTCAATACTAATTAAAACTTCCGGTTTACCAATGTTTTGTGCAATAAGATTAACAAATAATGGCAGTAATAGAAGTGCGGTCAATAGTTTTTTCATGATTAAACCTTAAAGTGTATTTAATTATTATCGAATTAATGGCGAGAAAAAATACTAAAATTTTCAATTCATTTATATTAATTATTTCTCAAAATCGTAGTAAAGTGGTTTGGATTTATAATAACGGGTTAACAATCATATTATAAATTTAGTGAGCTATTTCACTTTTTGGTATTTACCAGGCTACTTGTTCACGTTCAGATAACATTATACTTGCAATTATTAAGGATTATTTTAGCTTTAATATTGGAGGGCAATTAAGAGGGTGTACTGCTTAATGCTTTCAAAAACAAATTACCTGTATTCAAAATTTTCAAGAAGGAGAAAGGGGCATATGGATGATAATACCATTGCAATTGATTTTAGTGAAAAAATCTGCATAGTCGGAGCCGGATTAGTTGGTTGTATGCTCGCAGTTTTATTAGGGCAGCTTGGGTTTGAAGTTGAAGTATATGAGAAAAGGAAAGACCCAAGATCAGATGATAAAACACGTGGCAGAACAATTGCAATGTCAATTTCGGAAAGAGGTTGGAAAGCATTAAGAATGATTGGCCTTGAGGATGAAGTGAGAATGAATACTAATCCGAAACATAGCAGGATGGTACACCTGCCGGATGATTCATTCTATGTTCAGCCTTACGGAAAAAATGGCGATTCAATTAATACAATTAATAGAAGATACCTGAACATTACTCTTATTAAAAAAGCATTAAGCACAGGAAGAGTGAAAATGTTTTTTGAACATCAATGTATTGATATTAATCATACAACTGCCGGAGCAACTTTCAGAGATACAAAAACCAATACGATAGTTGAAAGATCTTTTACAAGGATAATTGCTGCAGACGGAAATTTCTCTTCGGTTGGGACTATACTTGCTGAAAGGAACCTGATTGAACATAAACGAACTGCCTTAATTTATGGTTATAAGGAATTGACAATTCCATCAAAAGTGAACGGAGATTATGCATTGGCAAATCATTTTGTTCATGTGTGGCCTCGTCAAAATGCTATTCTTATTGCTTTGCCCACATTACAAAATGAATTTACCTGCACATTATTTTTACCTCTCGAAGGCGATGGTTCAATTGATACAATTCAATGCGATAAAACTTTACTTAATCTTTTTGAGAAGAATTTCCCGGATGTAATTCCATTAATACCAAACCTTGATGAACAGTTTTTCAGTAATCCGAATTCGCATATTACTGCTGTTAAAGCTTTACCATGGAATTATAAAGATAAAGTATTACTTATAGGAGATGCTGCTCATTCAATTGCACCTTTCTATGCAATGGGAATGAACGTAGGTTTTGAGGATTGTATTGTTTTTATAGAATTGCTTGGAAAGAACGGATTTTCTTTTACAAAGACTTTTGAAGAGTTTGGTAAAAAACGAAAACCCGATACTGACGCACTTGCAGATTTATCGTATAATAACTTCAACAGTATTAGCAGAAGCCCGGACCCAACTTATAATTTAAAGTGGGAACTTGAGCGCAGAATTTCCGATTTGATTCCGGATAAATGGATTCCGGTTTATGCTATGATTGCCTTTTCATATATCCCATTTTCAAAAGTTATAAAGCAAAAAGAAAAACAGGATAGAATTTTAAACCTGTTAGTTAAGAATTATCAGAACATTTCAGAAATGCCTGATACGGAATTAACTGAAATAGTTGAAAAAGAATTATCTGGTGAAAAAACTGACAGGGTAGTTACCATGCAGGTTGCCGGTGTTAATGTATAATTCTTATTAATCTGTTATTGAATTGTAATTGCTTGCTGTATTCGAGGTAAATACAGCAAGCTTCTTTTTATAATTATTTTTTCAGTTTAGCTGAAAGAACAATTTCTGTCCCGGTTAATACTCTGGATACTGGGCAGGTTTTCTTTGTCGCTTCAGCAATCTCCTGGAATTTATTTTCATCAATACCTTCAACCTGGGCTTCTGTAATTACCTCGATCTTTGTAATTGAAAAGCCCTCATTTCCTTTCTCAAGATGTACTTTGTCTTCGGTTTCCACTTTAATTGGATTGTAACCTGCTTTTGCTAATCCCGCAGAAAGCGCCATTGAGAAACAAGCTGCATGAGCTGCTGCAATTAATTCTTCAGGATTTGTACCAACTCCTTCTTCAAACCGTGAAGTAAAAGAATATTTTCCCTGAACTGCTCCCGTTTCAGATTTAAGTGTTCCGTTTCCCTGGGTAAGGTTTCCATTCCAAATGGCAGATGCTTTACGTACTGGCATAATTCCTCCGTTATTATTAAAAATTTTACATCTTAACATTCACAAATATCAATTTAGTTTCAAATAATTAATGAATTATGGAAATATTTTTTAGACTTTTATGTTATCGGGTATAGGTTTATCTTTGTATTGCATTTGAAAAAAACTTAGGAAGTTTGATGTATATCCGGATATTAACTGTTTCGTGCTTTTTAATTATGTCCATCCTTACTTATTCTCAGGAATTGAGGATAGTAAAGAAAGAACAACTAACTTATTCAAACCAGGGTTCTTTTTATTTCCCGAAATTTACACCGGACGGAAACAGGATTTTCTTTGCAAGAGATAATTTTAAAGGAATATCCTATTTCGATTTAAAAAACTGGCGCTTAGATGAGTTGAATGCGGAATATGGAGCAGGATATGGTTTCGGATTTTCAAGCGATTCAAAATTTATTTACTACAGGAAAGATGAATTTAAGAAGGGCTTAAAATACTCTTCAATTTATAAACAGGAAATAAGCTCGAAAAAGAAAGAAACAATCTTATCAGGCAGCAGGGAAGTTTCTCCACCGCTTATAACTAAGCAGGGAAATTGTTTCTTTACCCAAAAAGGAAAAGTAAAGTATATAACGCAACAAGGTAAGCCGGTAGATAAAAGTAAGCTGGCAAAAGAATCGCCCATGGTTTTGAATGAAGACGGTAATTTGTATGTGTTCAGGAATGGTTCTAAGAAACTAATTAATCCAAGCGGTAAGAACGCTTATATCTGGGCTGAATTATCTCCCGATGAAAAATATATTGTTTATACTGTTGCAGCAGACCAGACTTACATCTGTGATTTAAATGGAAAAATAAAATATAAACTCGGATATGCAAACGCCCCCAAATGGTCGCCGGATGGTAAATGGATTTTATTTATGGATGATAAAAATAATGGCAATGACTATACAAGTTCCGAATTGTGGGTGGTTTCTATGGATGGAAGTAAAAGAATTCAATTAACAAAAACAGATAATGAAATTGAGCTTTATCCCGAATGGTCTCCTTCAGGGAATAAAATAACCTATCATACTATTGATGGTAATATTTTTATTTTAGCAGTTGGCAGGAAGGATTAGACAAACAGATTTGCTAAGTGCCCGGTATTCCAATTCTTAAAATACCTCTCTAAGCAACCTAATAAGTTTAAACCATTTTTACGATAATAATTTATTTAACGCACTAATAGTAGTTTATGAAAAAATTTCTATCAATCTGGCTGCTGATTATTTTAAGCCAGGTAATATTTCCGCAGGATTCATATTATAATGGAATTGACCCGAACAGGGGCAGTTTTATAACTGATCTTCACAATCTGATTTTCCAGCATACGAAAATTTCTTACGATCAGTTTGATGAAACCAACGTGGCAAATTTCGCTTCAAGGGATACATCCAACGGCAAGAAAGTTGTAACCTGTGTTTACACTGGTCAGAATTATGTTTATTCGCCGCCGTTCACCTGGGTGGAATTTAGCAGGGAACATACATGGTGCCATAGCTGGATGCCGACGTATAATTCTGAGAGCGGTCCCGAGTATTCAGATCAGCATCATATTTTTCCAACGAATCAGAATTTTGCAAACGGCAGAAGAAGTAATTACCCGTTGGGAAATGTTGTAACCGTTTCATATCAATATCTTGAAGGAAAACTTGGTAAAGATATTAGCGGTAACACAGTATATGAACCAAGAAATGGTCATAAAGGTGATGCGGCAAGAGCGCTTTTCTATATGTCTGTTTGCTACGATGGCAGCGGCGGAAGATGGTATTTGCCTTCTTTCCAGGATCAGGAAGTTCTGAAAGAATGGAGTGAGAATGATCCTCCTGATGCATGGGAAATTGCTAGAAATGATTTCATATATTCATTACAAAAGAACAGGAATCCTTTTGTAGATCATCCTGAGTGGGTTAATCTTATTAACTTTTATACGTTAACTTATCTTGGCAGTATAGTTAACTTAGCTGCCGAACCTACAAATTATTTAACTGATCTTACTCTTGAATCTGTTACCGGTAATTATATTTTATTGAGTTGGAGTGATGCTTTACCTGCGACACAAATACCGGCAGGATATTTTATTATAGCTAATACTTCAAATATTTTTACTGATCCTGTTGATGGGAATGAATTTACCGAAGATCTCAATCTTGAAGATGGAAGCGCTGTTATTAAAGTAGATTATTCAGGTCAGAATTTTTACAGCTTCAATAACCTAAATCCTTCTGCCACTTACTATTTCAGAATATATTCTTTTAACGGAACAGGAACTCAAATAAATTATAAAACCGATGGCTCTGTACCATCAATTACTGTAACAACCGCTGCACAAGGTAATTCTTCCGTTTTATTATCTCAGGATTGGACGGATACCAATTTAATAACTGTTGACGATGACTGGTCTGATGTTCAGAATATTATTGGTTACAGGGGAGATAATTTAACATCAGCATCCGGTGTCGATCCGCAAACAGTATTAAGTGATGGCACAAGTACACCTGTTGATGTAAATGCAAATCAGACTGATCCGAAAACATTCATATCCGGCGGTGTAACTGAGTTTGAACTTGAAAACCCTGTAATTGCATTAAATGGTTCGGGTACTGCGGATGCACCATTTCTTCTGATCACATTAAATACTACCGGGTACACTTCTATAAATCTTTCATATATTATAAGAGATATTGACGGCTCAACAGATAATTCAATTCAGCAGGTTGCATTGCAATATCGTGTGGGAACTTCAGGAAATTTTACAAATCTTCCTGAAGCATATATTGCCGACGCTACAGAAGCCGGCACTGATACTTTAGTTACTAAAATAAATATCTTGTTGCCGGAGGAATTAAATAACCAGGTTAATATTCAACTAAGAATTATAACAACAAACGCCGCGGGTAACGATGAAACAATTGGCATAGATGATATTCTGATAAACGGTATTACGGAAAATGCGCTTGCGGATGAACCCGCAAATTATGCATCTTCATTTTCCGTAAGTCCAAAGAATAGCAGTACTGTTACAATTTCATGGACTGATGCATTGGAAGGGAACCAGGTGCCTTCAGGTTATTTACTGCTTGTTAATAATTCAAATTCATTTACAACGCCGGTTGACGGAATTTTTTATACTGATGATACAGATTTATCTGATGGCTCCGGGGTTATCAATATTCCTTATTCAACTTTAAATGAGTTTGAGTTAAGTCCTTTAATTGAACACATAGATTATTATTTTAGATTCTATTCATATAACGGAACAGGTAACACAATAAATTATAAAACCGACGGAAATGTACCTTCATCTCAAATCAATATAAACCTTCCGGTAGAGCTTATTAGTTTTACGGGTGAAGTTATGACCGGTATTGTAAAATTAATCTGGAAGACTGCAACAGAAACAAATAACCAGGGTTTTTCAATTGAAAGAAAAATCAACTCTTCCGGTTCAAACATTGCTTCGTATTGGCAGGAGATTGGATTTGTAAACGGTTATGGTTCGGTAAGCAATTCTCATTCTTATTCCTTTATTGATAAATCTCTGCCGGGTAATGGAAAATATTTATACAGATTAAAACAAATAGACTACAATGGTTCTGTTAATTACTCTTACGAGGTTCAGGTTGAAATAAATAATAAGATTAATTTCTCGCTTGAACAGAATTATCCAAATCCGTTTAACCCGGTTACAATTATAAACTGGTCTATACCTGAAGCCGGTAAAGTAACATTAAAGATTTATGATGCAATCGGAAATGAAGTAACTGTTCTGGCAGATGAAGTATATCAGGCTGGTATGCATAGTACTCCTGTAAAAATCAGCATGGAACTTTCAAGCGGAATTTATTATTATAAATTAACTGCCGGTTCGTTTACTGCAGTAAAAAAAATGATATTGCTGAGATAAATACTTGTAAAATTTTTTATCCGGCTGAATTACTTTGTATAACATTAAGATGTGATGACATAAAGCACTTTTTTTATTTAATATTTAAGTTATTATTCAACCAAGGAAATCATGTTAGGATTTATTAAAATAAAAGAAAATAGAAAATTAGGTGGAGAAATATTCCACGAGAGGCAAAGAGTTAAGAAAATATACTTCTCTGTTCTGGGGGTAATTATGCTTGTTGTATTAAATGTTATCCTCTACTACCTTACAAAATTTTAAGTATAACATTTTCATTTTACCGGCATTAGGGCAACGTTGTTTGCTTTCAAATTAATCTATATATTTATCTCAAACTGAAATAAAGACATGCACAATAATAACGTATATATAGAAACCTATGGCTGCCAGATGAATGTGGCTGACACCGAAATTGTTCTGGGAATCCTTAAATCCAATGGCTATAATATTGCCGCAGATGCTCACGAAGCCGATGTGGTTTTATTGAACACATGCAGCGTAAGAGAAAATGCCGAGCAAAGAATTTACGGCAGGTTAGGCAGCTTCAAAAATATTAAAGATAAAAAACCCGGATTGGTAGTCGGTATTCTTGGTTGTATGGCGGAACGATTAAGAAAAGATTTAATTGAAGAAAAGAAAATTATTGACATGGTCGTCGGACCTGATGAATACCGCCGTTTACCTGAACTGCTTGATATTGCATTTTCAGGTGAGAAAGGAATTGGTGTAAGACTTTCCCGCACAGAGACGTATGATGATATAGTCCCTTACAGGGAAGACGGCTTACAAGCCTGGATTTCCGTTATGCGCGGCTGTGATAAGTTTTGTACATTTTGCGTTGTTCCTTTTACAAGAGGAAGAGAAAGAAGCCGCTCGCTTCATTCTATAGTAGATGAAATAAAGCAGCTTTCAGAAAGAGGATTTAAAGAAGTTACTTTGTTAGGGCAAAATGTAAATTCCTATATAGATAATAATTTTGATTTTGCAGATTTGCTTGAGGCATGCGCTAAAGTTGATTCTTCTATGCGAATAAGATTTACAACTTCGCATCCGCAGGATTTATCCGATAAACTTCTCTATACTATTGCCGGTTATAATAACATTTGTAATTATATCCATTTGCCTGTTCAATCAGGTTCAAACAGAATTTTAGATTTAATGAACAGAACTTACACAATTGAGCATTATCTTAATCTGATTGACAAAGCAAAAAAAATTATTCCCGGCGTTAGTTTTTCTACCGATATTATTTCGGGTTTTCCTACTGAAACTGACGAAGACCACAAAGGAACATTGGAAGTAATGAGCGCGGTAAGGTATGACGGAGCATATATGTTTAAATATTCTCCTAGGGAAGGCACTAAAGCTTATAAAATGGATGATGATGTTCCGGAAGAAATAAAGGGAAGAAGACTAAGCGAAATAATCGATCTCCAGCAAAAAATATCACTTGAAATAAATAATGAACTGATTGGTACGGAAGAAAAAATTCTGGTTGAAGGTAAAAGTAAAAAATCCGAAGCTTTCCTTGCAGGAAGAACCGATTCAAATAAAGTAGTTGTTTTTCCTTCCGAAGATAGTATTAAAGAAGGCGACTATATCAAAGTGAAAATTAAACGGGCTACCTCCGGAACACTGTTCGGTGATGTTATAGAAAAATATCAATTAGTATAAATGTAATTAAATCAGTCGGGCTAAATGAACATTAGCAAATTTTGTCTTCTTGCTTCGGTAATATTCTTAAACATTTTACTGTCGGTTAATTTTGCACAGGAAACTGACATAAGTAAATCGCTAAGGAATATTGATGAAGGTAAAAGTGACTTGGCCGTTGAAGAACTAAGTAAGCTTAAAAATAAATCTCCCGAGGATCCTTCGGTAATTTATCTTGATGCCGTTTTAACGCCTGATGCTAAGGAAGCGGTTATTAAATATAAACTGATTGCAGACAATCATGCGGACAGCAAATACGCAGATGCCGCAAATTACCAGATATATTCTTATTACTACGCTGCCGGAAATTATACTCTTGCCAAGAAACAACTTGAAAAACTTAAAATGAATTATCCTGGTTCGCCTTACATAAAAAAGATTGAAGCAAAAACAATTGATACTAATACCGAGGGTCTTGCAAACAATAAAACTTTTGAGCTAAAGGAAAGGAAAGAACCCAAAAAGCAACCACAGGTAAAAGAGAATTCAGAGTTTACCGTACAAACAGGTGCTTTTTTAGTTAAAGGTAATGCAGAAAAATTGTTAAAGCTGTTAAAAGAAAAAAGGATTAAAGCAGAAATAATTGAAAAGAAAGTTGGTGGAAGTAATTTTTTTGTTGTGAATGCTGGTAAATGTAAATCTTTGGAAGAGGCTGAAGATCTATCTGAGTATATAAAAAGAACAATTAAAGTTGAAGGCCGGATTGTTAGTCTAAATTAAACGGTAAACAAAATTGGAAATAATTTTTATCGGAACCGGATCAGGAAAAACCTCGCTAAAAAGAAATCATTCATCACTTTTAATTTCTTCATCAAATACAAAGTTACTTGTTGATACCGGCGATGGCATCTCTAAAGCACTTTTACAGGCAGAGATTGATTATAATTCAATTACGAACATTATAATTACACATTATCACCCGGATCATTTAAGCGGTTTGCCTTCTCTGCTTAACCAGATGAAAATGAATCAGCGTAAGAACTCATTAAATATTTTTTGCCCCGGGAAACCTGAGCTTCTTAAAAATTATATTGAGACAAATCTGATTTTCATCAAAAGGATTGGCTTTAAAGTGGAATTCATCAGCCTTAGTGAAACGGAGATAAAACTAAATGAAGAAATTTCATTTAGCGTAAAAAAGAACTGTCATCTAAAAAAATATGCTGATGAAATAAAAGATGAAGCAGATTTAATTTCACTGTCAGTCCTTTTTATTTTAGATGGTAAAAAAGTTTTTTATACCGGAGATGTCGGTTCACCGGATGACCTTTTTCTTTTTAATGAAGAGTTTGATATTCTTATTTCAGAAGCAACTCATCTAAGCGGGAGCGATGTAATCTCCGCACTGGAAAAGTTAAATCCTGGAATGTTAATTTTAACTCATCTTGAAGATAATTCGGAATTTGAATCGCAGGAATTTATTCATTTGGCTGAAAAGCTTGTCCCAAAATTTGTTGTTGCATATGATAATTATAAATGTAAAATTTGAACAGAAGTACATAAGGCAGCTAAGGATTAATGAAGGAAATTATTTAATTTTATGTCATCAATTTTTATATGAATCTGATGAATATTGAACAGTTCCAAAAAGAATTTAATATAATCGGTAAATCCAAAGAGATGCGTGATCTTGCAGATATTGTTATGCAGGTTGCACCCTCAGATATCTCGGTTTTAATTTACGGCGAAAGCGGTGTAGGAAAGGAAGTGATAGCCCGCGCAATTCATGGAGTTAGTAACCGTAAAGATAAATCTCTTGTAAGCGTTAATTGCGGGGCAATTCCGGAAGGTATTCTTGAAAGCGAATTATTTGGTCACAGGAAAGGCTCGTTTACAGGTGCAGTAGATAACCGCAAAGGTTATTTTGAAATAGCAGACGGCGGTACATTATTCCTTGATGAAATTGCTGAGATGCCGTTAACAACCCAGGTTAAACTGTTAAGGGCGATTGAGAATAAAGAATTTATGCGACTTGGCAGCGAAACCGTTACAAGAGTTGATGTAAGAATAATTGCCGCAACGAACAAGGATTTACAGAAAGAAGTCGATTCAAAAAATTTCAGGGATGATTTATTTTTCAGGTTAAAGGCTGTTACACTTTTTATCCCGCCGTTAAGAAAAAGACGCGAAGATATTCCTGAACTTGTAGATTATTTCGTTGAAAACTATGCTAAGTCGAATAACATTCCTGTGCCTTCTATATCTCAGGAAGCAATAGATATTTTATATGAATATAACTGGCCCGGAAACATAAGAGAATTAAAAAATAGCGTTGAAACTGCAATTGCGTTAAACAGAAACGGGATACTTGATTCGGCATCATTTAGCCACTTAAAAAATATCTGGGATAGATCTGAAAACAGGAACCTGCCGATATCACTAAAAAAATCTCCGGAAGAAATGGACCGGGAAATGATTTACAGGGCACTTTTCGAAATTAAAAAGGACCTTGTTGAGCTTAAACAAATGATGCACAGCAGTAAAGAAATTCTCCAGGATTCAGGAATTATAAGAGTGGATGAAGTTGTACCGATGGATGTTCTGGAAAAGGAAGCAATAAAGAATGCAATTAACTTTGCCAAGGGAAATAAAAGACAGGCTGCAAAAATGCTTAAAATAAGCGAAAGAACACTTTACAGGAAGATTAAAGAATATGAACTGTAAAAAAATAACAATTATTTACTGCTTGTTTGTTTTAACTGCGATTCATAATTTTACAGGGTGCTTTTATTCATTTACGGGAGCATCTGTTCCTTCTCATTTAAAAACAGTGGCAATTCCTGTTTTTGACGACAAAAGCGGTTATGGTGATGCTGCATTGCGGGAAAGTTTTACACGTAAACTAACCCAAAAATTTATTGATGATAATACATTAATGGTAGCCCCAAAAGCCGATGCCGATGCAATACTTGAATGTACTATAGTTTCTGTTTCTCCCGAAGTTCCTCAGTCTGTTACAAGCAGTGAAAACGGGACAGAGACCGTATCTGTTAGAAGAATAACCGTTACTGTTAGAGCCGTCTTTAAAGACCTTGTTAAGAAAAAAACAATCTCGGAAAAACGGTACTCGGATTTCGGCGACTTTGATGCTGATACAGATGTTGTTATAGGACGAAAGCAGGCTGTTGAATCGGCCATTGATAAAATTTCTGATGATATATTGCTTGGTACAGTTTCTAATTGGTAAGTTTAACAAATTTAGGATATCGATATGGATGAAATAGTTCTTATTTCATATTTCATTTCTCTGGTTATACTCTTCATTTTTGGTAGCCATGGTTTTATAATGCTCTATTACCATAATAAATACAATTCAAATAATCCAAAAGAAAAGAAAGACTTTGTTCCCGATAAAAAGGTCACAATACAACTTCCGATGTATAATGAAAAATTTGTCGTGGAGCGTTTAATAAATTCTATATGCGAAATTGAATACCCAAAACATTTAATTGAAATCCAGGTTCTTGATGATTCAACTGACGAAACATCTTTACTTGTTGCAAAACTTGTTGCAGACAAACAGAAGGAAGGTTTTGATATTCAGCATATAAGAAGAGAATCCAGGCAGGGTTATAAAGCTGGCGCATTAAAAGAAGGTTTGAAAATTGCCAAGGGAGATTATGTTGCAATTTTTGATGCGGACTTTGTACCTAAAAAAGATTTTCTTACAAAGACATTAAAATATTTTAATGATGATAAGGTTGGTCTTGTTCAAACACGCTGGGAACATTTAAACGAAGATTTTTCACTGCTTACTAAAGTTCAGGCTCTTGCCCTTGACGGACATTTTGTAATTGAACAATCTGTAAGAAATAAAGCCGGGTTCTTTATTCAGTTTAACGGAACCGGAGGCATCTGGAAGAAAGCTTGTATTGAAGATGCCGGTAACTGGGAAGCAGATACACTGACAGAAGATATGGATTTAAGTTATCGTGCTCAGCTTAAAGGCTGGAGGTTCGTTTACTTAAAAGATTTTACAACACCTTCAGAACTTCCGCTTGATATGAGCGCATTTAAAGCCCAGCAGTTCCGTTGGACAAAAGGCGCAATTGAAACTGCTAAGAAAATTTTGCCGATGGTTTGGAAATCCAATCAACCGTTAAGAGTAAAGCTGCAATCAACTTTCCAGCTAACAAACAACTTTGCATTTCCATTTGCTCTTTCGGCAGCAATATTAAATGTTCCCCTTATTTTCATTAAGAACAGCGGACCACACGATACATTTTTTAATCTAATGTCAGTATTTGTACTTGCATTCTTCAGTACATTTTTGTTTTATCTTTATTCACAGAAAGATGTTTATGCGGACTGGCGCAAGAAGATTGCACTATTTCCGTTGTTTATGGCAGGAAGTATGGGTCTTACCGTAAACAATACCCGTGCGGTTATGGAAGGTTTAATGAACAGAAAAAGCGAGTTTGTAAGAACTCCTAAATTTAAAGTTATTAATAAAACTGATGCGGATGGCGTTTCAAATAATAATTATGTTAGCAAGAAAGTAGAACCGTCTGTGTATATAGAATTAATGTTATCGGTATATTGTTTTGTTGGTGTTGCTGCAAGCATTTATTTTATGGAATTCGCATCACTGCCGTTTCACCTGCTTTTCTTTATAGGATTCAGTGTGGTTTCGTTTTTATCGCTTAAAACCGCACACGCAAAAAAATAAAATTTAATAAAGGCGAATCAAGGTTCGCCTTTTTCTTGTTCACTATAATCTGAGGATAATTTGTTAAGGGAAAAGCTCGCATTAATATATGAATACAATGAAAATTCCCCGCTGTTTCTTCGAGCAGCAGAATATCAACTTGAAAAGAGTAATCCTGAAAAGGCAATCCAGATTATAACCGACGGAATTAAAAAATTTCCGTACTATCCAACAGCTTATTTAGCACTCGGTAAAGTACTCCTTTTAATCAGAAATTATGAGGGTGCAGAAAAGGCATTTGTAAAAGGTAGCAATCTTATCAATGATCATCAGACACTGGGATATTACCTGAATGAACTTGAAAAGCAGCGTGCAGTTGAAGGTTACTTTGCAAAAAGCAGGCGTACTTCGTTTTTGTCTGATGAATTAAGTGAAATACTTTATAGTGAAACAGAAAAACCGGTGTTGCCCAAAAATTCTTCTGTTGCTAAAATTGAGCTTCATGAAACTTCAGAGAACTTTGAAAACAAATTAGATGACCTTGCTAAACAAATCAGTACGGCAAAAATTAATATTCCGGCAGATTCAACAGAGGATGAAAAAAATCAGGTTGATTCAGAAGTACTTTCTGAAGCAATTAATATACAACCTGATTTTGCTTCAGAAACAATTGCTAAAATTTATCTTTCACAAGGAAAATTCAGCGAAGCAGTGGAAACATATAAAAAACTAATAATTCGCTATCCTGAAAGAAAAAATGAATTTGAAAATATTATCAGGGAAATCAGAGAACAAATAAATGATAGTGGCTGGTAATATCTGCTCTCCGGAAATCTTCGCAATAAAATGAAGAGCACAATAAAAACTCCTCAAAAACTAACCCGCAATTTCTACCTGAAGGATGTTCTGCATGTTGCAAAAAATCTGCTTGGAAAAATTCTGGTAAGGGAAATTAATGGACAAATACTTTCCGGCAGAATAGTTGAGGTTGAGGCTTATGATGGTAGTGTAGATGAAGCTTCTCATTCATTTAAAGGAAAAACAAAAAGAAACGAAGTTATGTTTGGACCCAAAGGTTATTTGTATGTTTACTTTACTTACGGAATGTATTTCTGTTGTAATGTAGTTACCGGCAAAGATGATAGTGCTGGAAGAGCTGTACTAATAAGGGCAATTGAACCATTGAATGGTATTGAGCAGATGGCAGAATATCGTTTTGGGAAAAGAAATATTTCGAATAAAGAATTTCTTAATCTTAGCAATGGTCCCGGTAAGGTATGCCTTGCAATGAATATTACAAAATCGGAAAACGGAATCGATTTACTGGGTGATTCTGTTTATATTTTAAATGAGAAAAATATTCCGGATGAAAAAATAGAGATTACAAAACGAATCGGTATCTCAAAATCGGCTGAATTGCCGTGGCGGTTTTATATTAAAAATAATCCTTTTGTTTCCAAGAAATGATTACTCCAAGAAATATTTTAGTGATTAGAATTGACCGGATTGGTGATGTTGTGCTTACATTACCGCTTGCCGGAATAATCAAAAAAAAAATTCCGGATTGTAAAGTTTCTTTTTTTACAAGAAATTACACAAGACCTTTAATCGAAAATCATCCTTTTGTTGATAACACACTTACACTCATTGAAAAAAATGGTAAAATTCCATTACTAAAAAATATACGTTTAATTAAGTCATTTGGATTTGATTCCTGCCTTGTAGTCTATCCTACTTTTAAAATTTCATTAATTGCTTTTCTTGCCAACATTAAAAACCGGATTGGAACAGGTTACAGATGGTATTCCTTTCTCTTCACGCACAAAAATTATGAACACAGGAAAGAAGCAGTTAGACATGAGCTTGAATACAATATCAATCTCCTGAAATTTTTAGAAATTGAAAATAATTTCAGCAGGAAAAACATATCATTTGATTTAAAAGTTGATAGCGCAGCTGAACTAAAAACAGAACAACTGCTGTCTGATTTTCAGATATGTAAGGAGAAACCAATGGTTATTGTTCATCCCGGAAGCGGTGGAAGTGCAGTAGATTTGCCGTTTGCAAGGATGAAAGAGTTGGTTTTACAAATGGCACAAGATTTAGATGTAGATATCGTACTTACAGGAACAAAAACTGAAAAAGAATTGTGTGAAAAACTGAAGATTGACATGAAAGTTAAAAACTTGGCAGGTAAATTAGAATTAAACGAACTGATTGCTTTGATAAGCAAATGCAATTTGTTAATTGCTAATTCAACCGGACCAATACATATTGCGGCAGCGCTTGGTAAAAATGTAATTGGTTTTTATCCGAAAGTAAAAGTATGTTCTCCGTTAAGATGGGGACCTTATAATGAAAAAAGTGTTGTGTTTCAGCCGGAGATAAATTGTAATGATTGCACTGTCAGTCAATGTGAAAAATTAAATTGCATGGATTCAATCAACATAAAAAAAGTTTTTGTTACTGTTAAAAATTTCTTAATATTGCCGGAAACCAAATGAGTAATATGAAAAAAATATTTAATGCACTAATTCTGTCTTTACTTTTTACTTCTACAGTGTTATATGCACAGGATAAATCCAAATCGTCCGGAGAATTCAGGAAGATAGAAAACAAAGCATTTAAAGTTAGAGAGAAATTAACCTTTGATGTTAAATACGGATTTGTGACTGCCGGTGTGGCAACTTTTGAAATTCCGAAAATCAAAAAGATTTCCGGGCGTGATGTTTACCAGGTTGTATTCCAGGTTAGTTCTGTACCAAGCTTTGACTGGTTCTTTAAAGTAAGAGACAGGTACGAAACTTATCTTGATGCCGAGGGTATGTTCCCATGGAGATTTGAGCAGCATATAAGAGAAGGAAAATATTCGCGCGATTTTTCTGCATTCTTTGACCAGAGAAAAGGAAAAGCTAAAACTTCGGAAGGTGAATATGATATTCCAAAAAATGTGAATGATATTGTCTCCGCTTTTTATTATGTAAGAACATTGGATTTATCAGGATTGAAGAAAGGTCAGAAAATCCACCTTGAAAACTTCTATAAGAATAAAGTTTACCCGCTTGATGTTGTATATCATGGCAAAGAGAAAGTTGATGTGGGAGCAGGAACATTTGAATGTATTCTTGTTGAGCCATTAGTTCAGGAAGGCGGTTTGTTTAAAAGTGAAGGAAGTATTCTGATCTGGTTATCAAATGATGACCTCCGCTTACCTGTTAAAGTGAAGACAAAAGTCATAATCGGATCAATTGATGCCGAACTGACTAAGTATGAAGGTTTGGCCGGCAAACTTTCTTCGAAAAAGTAAAACATATCTCATCGATGATCTTACTAAAGTTTATTCCCTCGGAAGAGGGAATTTTTTTTTGCTAAATAGACAAAACCTGCCTGTTAAAGCGGTTGGCAGTTTATCTTTTGCGAAGGATTTCTTTAAGAATTCAATATCAATTTATAAAATTTTATTTATGTGATTAAACCAACGATAATTCCGGAAAATTAATTTGTGCTCTTATTCTAATTCTTGTAACTTGGGCAATAAAAAAAAGACAGATTCATCTTGATTAAGTTAGAAGAAAGCCAGATCCAATATTTGGTAAGTGAAATAAAGAACAGCAATAAAGAAGCTTTCAAAGAATTTTTCTTCTGTTTTCAACCAAAAGTTTTCAGATTTCTATACCGCTACACATCAATTAAAGAATTGGCCGAAGACCTGACGCAGGAGACATTTATTAAATTCTGGGAAGCAAAAGAAAATCTAAATCCTTCTTCTTCACCGGTATCCTATCTTTTTAGAATATCTATGAATCTTGCCAACAATTATTTATCAAGAAGACCAGCCGTTCAACCTATTTACGAAAGAGACCAATTACTTGTGAACATCTGTAAAGACCCGGATAAAGAACTTGACCAGATTATACTTATGGATGATTTCCAGAGAGCAATCAATACGCTTCCGGAAAGATGCCGGGCAATTTTTATTTTAAGCAGGTTTGATGGTTACGAATATTCAGAGATTGCAGACTCTTTCCAGATTTCACTGCAGACAGTTAAAAATCAAATGAATAAAGCAATTTCTATTTTAAGAAAGCAATTGGCCGCCCACTTAGACTAATTTAATTTATTACCAAAATAGACTCTCTAACGCATACGTCCTTTCGCAATCACTGAATTAATTTTTTTCCGCATAGTACTTTTTTTATCCTGATGTGTATTAAGATTAACAGAATATTTTTTTAATGAAGTTTATACCCAAAATTGTTGATGACCAGTTCCTTATAAAAATTTTACAGTACAAGGTTACTCCGGAGGAGAAAGAGTTTTTTGATTCCTGGCTGCAGGAATCTGATGAACACAAAGAGGAATTCGGGAATTTCGTTTTGTTATGGGATAAAATAGGAAAAGCTCGTATTCCTGCCCCTCCTGATCCTGATAAACAATTTGAAAATATTCTTAATAGGATTAATGCAGTAAGAAACACGCCTGTTGAATTAACCCACAAAAACGAAGCAACAATAAGTATTAACGCCTCAAACAATTATAAAACAGATAATTCTTTAGTTGATAAAATCTCTACCGGATTAAGCTGGAGTTTGAAAATTGCAGCAAGCCTGTTCATAATTTTTAGTTTTTACTGGATAATAACAGAACGATATTTTTACAAACCGGCCTCATCTGAACTTGTATCTGTTAATAATCCGATAAAGGAAAAAGTTGAATATAAGGCAACTACAAGAAATGGTGAACGCCTTACTATTTCATTGCCGGATGGAACAATGATTTACCTGAATTCTAATAGTCGCGTAGTTTATCCAAGGGAATTTGAAAGCACACAGCGAATAGTTAGGTTGACCGGCGAAGCATATTTCAGAGTTACTTCGGATGCATCCAGACCATTTAAAGTTATTACGGGCAACACGGTTACTGAAGTAGTTGGTACGGAATTCAATATTAAGTACAGGAAAGATAATCTTAATGTTGTTGTTGCTAAAGGAATAGTTAGAACATTCAAAGAAAAATCAAATAAGTTTATTCAGCTTACCAAAGGTCAGATGGTTTCATTTTCACCACAGAAAGGATTTAGCAGACCTGCAAATGTTAACCTTCATGAATATATTGCATGGCGGGAAAATAAAATGGCTTTCAAGGGAACACCTTTAAAAGAAGTGATGAACGAAATTGAAATGTTCTATAATGTGACTGTTGTATTTGACAGCGCTGCAAACAAAAATAAAAAATTAACAGGTTTATTCGACGCTGATTCTCTTGATTATATATTATCAGCTATATCAATATCCATGGATGTTGATATTGTGAGAGAAGGAAACATTATTAAAATTCACTAAAGTTTATTCTACTGAGGAATAAATGCGATTAACAAAAATACTTTTATTAGCTGCAATTTCTTTCGGTGTATCCGGAGTTGCTTTACCACAGATTATCGGGTACCCGGATTCTGAAGGAAGTAACGATGTTGTTTATATCAATGCTTATCCGGAAGACACTTCCGAGTTTGATCAGACAGCCCCGACGGTAAATTCCTGTTTAAACAATCCTGTAACAATTTCCTTAACTAACAAAAGCCTGAAGGAAATACTTAAGAAGATTGCACTTTTAACAAAAACTAAAATGGTATTTAACGAAGAGCTGATTAACCAGGAGAATTTTTCTGTTGAAGCTGAAGAAAAACCATTAAAGAAAGTGCTTGATGAATTGTTTACCGGAACCGGCATTTCTTATGTCGAATATAAAATGGGGCAGATTGTACTTGGAAAGGAAAAGAAAATAGCTGAGAAAACCGGATCAATTAAAGGAATTGTAAGAGATGAAAAAGGTGAAACTTTACCGGGTGCTAACGTTGTAGTTCTTGAAACAGGTGCAGGCTGTACTACAAACGCAGAAGGAAAGTATTACATTAAAAATCTGAAACCAGGGAAATATAATCTCAAAGTATCATTCATTTCCTGTGAAAGCTTTGAACAGGAAATTATTGTTGTAGAAGGAAAAATAATTGAACTTGATCTCACTCTTACATCAACTTCATTTCAGATTGGCGGAATTGAGGTAATAGGCAATTCTGAACTTATTCCTACTGATGTTTCCACCAAAACAGTAATTAATAGCGGTGAAATTGAACATTACCAGGCATCAAGCATTAAAGATGTGCTTGATCTAGTTCCGGGTGTTCAAAAAACAGATAATCCCGGTTTAAGCAAAACAAGTCAGATTGCAATCCGCAGTGATGAATCAAACCAGTCATCTGCTTTCGGAACATTGGTTGTTCTTGACGGCGCCCCGGTTTCGAATAATGCTAACCTTCAGTTTGAAAGATCAACTGACCTTGGCGTTTCTAATATGGGTGGTGGTGTAGATCTGCGTACAATTCCTGCAGACAACATTGAATCAATTGAAGTAATCACCGGTTTACCATCCGTAAAGTACGGAGATGTTACTGAAGGTGTAATCAATGTTAAAACGAAAATTGGAAGACAACCGCACAGACTAAAATTAAAAAATAACCCGGATACCCGCGAAGCTAACCTTGGCGGTGGATGGCTTATTGGGCAAAGCGGATTAAGCTATAATGTGAACGTGGCAAGAAGTGAAAGAGACGTAAGAAAAGACGGTGACGAATATACAAGGTTTACTGCCCAGACAGTTTACTCACAGAATTTCCCAGACATCAACCTTAGTACAAATCATAAATTATCCGGCCAGGCAATTTATGATGAGGAAGAACCGAAGGGTGATGTTTACCAGACAAAAAATTACAACCGCGGTTTTTCAATTGGATTTACCTCCTGGGGTAAGTATGTTCCTGCCGATGAGGTTTCTTCTTATGAATACAATTTCCATGTTAATATGAGAAGAGAAAACTCCATGAAATCAAAACTTGTTCAGGCAGATCTTCACGTCTTACCAAACGGAGATACTATTTCCACTTACCTTGGCAAGTTGGAAACAAAAGGAATTGAATGGACAGTTGACGGAAGGCTTGAATTGAATTACCTTTTTTATACCGGTAATTTTGTTCACAAAATTCTTGCAGGAACAGAAATTCAGTACAATGCAAATACCGGTGAGGGTTTAACTTTCGATACATTGTATAACCCGTATGGACTTTCATCCGGAAGGCGTCCTTATAGTTTTTCATCTATCCCCGGCCAACTACTGCCAAGCATTTATTTTGAAGATAAGATAACCGGTCACCTGCTGTATGATTTTAGTCTTATGGTTGGTGCAAGATATGAAATGTACAGGCCATTTCAATTTAACCTGAAAGGTTTATGGGGTGATGGTGATCTTGTTAAATCCCACCAGGGAACATTCTTTAATCCGCGTGCTAATCTTATGGTATATTTTTCTCAGGATAATCAACTTCGCTTAAGTGCGGGTAGAACTTCAAAATCACCGCCAATGAGTACTATTTATCCTGATGAAGAAATTTTCAGGTGGAGGAATCCGAACTCGCTTGAGATTCATTACATGCGTTATGATACAAGAGTTCCTGAGTTGAAAGGTTACCAGGAAAACCAATATGAAATTTCTTATGATCAGAAATTTTTTAGTGAAATTGGTTTAACATTTTCAGCATATTATAAAGAGCGGGATAATGAAACAAGGTCAATAACAATTCCGGTTTTTGTTAATACGCCTCAGGGAACTTACTATGTTGATTATTACGGGATTGCGAAGAACCAGGGCTGGACAGTTACAAAAGGTCTGGAATTATCACTACGTACAAACAAGATAAAACCATTGAATATGTTCTTCCAGGTTTCTGCCACTTACAGTTACAGTAATAATTCTTACAGGGGATACGCATACGATCCTACTCCCGACGCCAGTATTGGGCAATATGCCAACTACAGGGTTGGTGATACTTTAATCGGATTTATTTATGCACCGTCCGGCAGGTGGAAGGATATCATCCAGCTTAATTATTATTTGAAATATACTATGCCTGATCTTGGTTTATGGGTTACACTTCGTGCAGAACATCTTGTAATGGAAAGGACACAATCATATAATCAGGAACCTATTGTGTATGAATTGCTAACCGAAAGCGGTAAAGAAAGCTACTGGTTTGACAGGGAGATAAAAATTAAAAATGCCAAGTGGCTTTTTAATCTTAACATAAGTAAATCTCTTTTTGAAGGAGCCGAAATTTCGTTCTACGTAAATAATTTCCTTGATGACCAGGCAGTGCGTCAATATGTTTCTTCGCCCGGAACTATCTCTGAAGAAATCCGGAATCCTTCTTTGTTTTACGGAATTGAATTCAGTTCAACTTTAGATAACCTGTTTAAATAATTTTTTATGTTGGGTAGTAAAGTGAAACAGAAAATATTTTTAATAATAAGTGTGCTGATAGCTTTTATCTCGGGATGTTCTGAACAGCCACCGACAGGCCATGATGGTTCCGGAACATTGGTGTTGTATTCTTTATGGGATACATCTTCTGTGGAAGGCGTTCAGAAAATTGTTGCTATGGATAATGCCAAAGTAATTTTAGTTTCCGAATACGGAACAATAATTAAATATACTGACCAGCAGGGCCGGTTGGAATTATCTCATTTACCTGCAGCTACGTATGATATTTCAGTCAGAAAAAATCATCCCGAAGATAATAACATAATATTGTGCGGTTCGCTAAGAACCGTGAAGGTTGGATATGATATGACTGTAAGCGATACAATTTATACTAAACCGTTTTCAAGCTTCGGCATTTCAATAAATGAAATTTACAGCGCAGGCCCTGTAAATAATGTCTTCTATTTCTTTGATCAGTTTATTGAATTATATAATTCAAGCGATGAAATAAAATACCTTGATGGAATGCTGATTGCAAGAGTTTCGGGTAACAGCGAAGGTAAAGGTCCGGGTGCCGATGAAGGTGATGATGGAGACATTGACGGCATTACTTATCTGTTTAAGTTTCCAGGAAATCCGGGTGAAAAGAATTATCCTTTTAATCCGCATGAATTTATTGTCCTGGCTGGTGACGGTGTTGATCATAGAACTGCATGTGCAACAAGCATAGATTTATCTAAATCCGATTGGGAATTCTTTAATCAGTATTCACCTGAAGACGTGGACAATAAGAATGTAAAGAACCTTATTAATCTCAGGTCAGATAGAACAGCTGACTTTCTTATAAGTTTATCTGGTGATGTAGTTGTTATTACAACCGGAGAGGATTCTGTTTATACCGATGGTTTTGATATTTCAACTATAATAGATGGTGTTGAATACCAGACAAATTCCGGTCCGTTAAAAACACTTGACTCAAGAATTGACAGAAGTTATGCTATATGTCCCGGTAAATATTCCGGTAAATCTTTCCAGAGAAGAGAACCCGGATTGGATACAAACGACGGCTTACTTGACTGGGAAATTTTATCTTCTCCAACTCCTGGATATCAATAAAAACAGCAGTGACTTGTAGTATGAAAAATATAAAACAAAACGTTTGGAGTAATAACCAGAAATGAAAAAAACTCTTTTTGTTATAATACTTGTTTTAATTTACTCCTCTGTATCCGGGCAAAATACGCGTATAACTTCTTTGGGCGGAATGACCATTGCGTTAGATGATCCGGACTTATCACTTAATCTTTATGACTATGGGAATAATCCTGCCTGGTTTATAAATGATGAAACTAATACCTGGCTTAAAATTATGCCATCTGCTTCAAACAGTACCGGAGATTACAGGCGCAAATACGATTTTGAAGAACAGCAGCTTTATGATTTGACTTTTATCGGTGTTAAAACTCTTGGTACAAAAGGTACATTTCTAGGATCAGCTTCTTATGCTTATGATAATCGCGAAAATGTTTACAGATCATTGAAGTATAATACCTATGATGGTGAAGCATCCTTTATGGTTGATACTTCGAAAGGGGATTTTATTTACAATGGGCCTAAAGTCGGTTTTATGTATAGCCTTGAACTGCTGCCTGATTTTCTTTTTGGAGTATCTGCAAATTATGAATTGCTTGACGGACTGAAACAGGTTTATTCGAATGCTAAAACAATCTACAGGGAAGTTAACGGCAAGGTTGGATTTGGATATATTGTTAGCAGTGATATTGTTGTCGGTTTGAACCTTGAACTGTTTGATACGCAGGAAATAATTGAACCGAAAAATCTTGAAGCACTTGATGTTGAGATTTACAGTTACAGGGGCGAAACTTTTTATCTTCAACAGACAAGCAGCACGCTACAAGAAAAGGTTAGAAAGAAAGGAATAAAGCTTACTCCACAGCTTTATTTAAAACCATTGGAAAATTTTGAGGTTGCACTTCATTCAAGTTACTCAACCCATAATTCAAAAATTTACATTGGCAAGAGTACTTTAAAAGAATTTGAAGACTGCTATTCTGATTTTAAGGATATTGAGTTTGGGTTAAAAGCTAAGTATAAACCTTTCCCAAATCTTACTGCCGGCTTAAATGTGAATTATGCAGAATATGATAACTGGTCAAAGAACTCAAGCGTCAATCTTTTAACCTGGGAATGGAATGTAAAGAAAGCAGATGCCGGCCTGGGAATCACTTATCAATTTAAAGAACCCGGATTACTTGTAGG
>CAZIDB010000025.1:28281-30481 GCA_964537965.1 uncultured Melioribacter sp.
TTAACAGGTGGATATATGAAAATCTACATACGTTTTATTTTAGCTTTATTAGTTTTTTTGATCTGTTCAGAAGTAACAACTCCACAAACCTGGCAGAAAATTACATCGAGCCCGTACACAACTTTTTATGACCTTTATTTTATAAATGAAACGACCGGCTGGGCGGTCGGTTTCCAGGGGCAGATTGCTAAAACTACAGATGGTGGTACAACCTGGGTAGATCAATCTGTTGACATTAAAAAAGATTTGACTGGCGTTTATTTCTTTGATGAACAAAAAGGATTTATCTGCGGGAATAGCCGCTATATCCTTTCAACAACAGATGGTGGTACCAACTGGAAAATTGATTCTCTGGAAGTTATCCCGAATTCTAAAGCGAACAATAAAAAAATATTATTCTTTGATGAACTAAACGGAAGAATTCTATCTTCAGTTAACTCAAGCGGTGTTCTGCATGGTTACATCCTGAATACAACAGACGGCGGAGTTACCTGGTCAATTTCTTTTGAAGCTGATAAAGATTTCCTGGATATAGATTATTATGACCCGACACATGCGATAATCAGCGGTAAGGACGCAACATCAAATTTTTATACAAAAGATGGTACTACCTGGACTAACTGTCCAAAAGTTGAATTTCCATCAACAGTAGTTTATACACGTTCAGATAACAACGCTGTGGATATGGTTGACGAGAATACTGCTTATATTGTTGGATGGGGTTCCAAGGTTGGATTGCAGCCTTCAATACTTATTAAAACAACAGATGGTGGAGAAACCTGGACTTATCTTGAGCAGCTTACTGAAAACAGACAGTACGATAATTTATGGGGAGTAAAGTTTAAAGATACACAGAATGGTTTTGCTTTGGGTGGTAGTTCGAGCGGTGGAAGTATTCTTTATAAAACTTCAGACGGCGGACAGAATTGGATCCGCAGCTATGTACCTTTCGGGTCATCATTAAGAAGTACATTTGAAATTGGAGATAAATTATGGTTTGTCGGTAGCTCAGGGTTGCTTATTTATACTCAGGATGATGGTGTATCCTGGCAGTCGACTTCAAATCCGGTGTCAAATACAATTAATTCGATGATGATTACATTGGACAAGGTTGGATTTTGTGGCGCTATGGAAGGAGGTTTCCTTAAAACCACAGACGGCGGCGCTATATGGAATTATTCATGCGTTTATTCTGATTTAACTTCTTACAATGTTCAGGATATTCATTTTATTAATGATTCAATTGGATTTGCGGCACAGGGTTACGGTAAAGCAGTTAAAACAACTGACGGTGGAACGACCTGGCAGACAATTATATCGGATACTACTTCTGTAACAACTGTTAACTACGGCGTCTTTTTCGTTAATGAAAATCTTGGTTTTATTGTTGGCAAAACTTCTACCGACAATGACATTATTTATAAAACTACCGATGGAGGAAATACCTGGAGTATCAAACAAAATATTGCTGGCAAAGATTTGTTAGATGTCGCATTCGCTGATGAAAATACAGGTGCTATCGTTGGCAATGGTTTAAAGATTCTTTATACAAATGATGGTGGAGAAAACTGGCAGACTTCGGATATTCTAAATGTTCCTACTGATTTTGCTACTGCCAAATTAAAAGGTGTTTGCTTTATTGATGCTTCAACGGCAATTGCAGTTGGTAACAAAGTAATCCTTAAAACAAATGATGGCGGTGAAACCTGGGAATATATTTCACCCGCTAACACACAGCTTAACAGCGTAGCTTTTTTTGATGAGAATGTTGGATATGCTGTTGGTGATGGTGAACTTCTTAAAACTACCAATAAAGGCGATTCCTGGGAAAATGTTACAGATACATTATTGCTTGACAATAATTTTAATGCATTATGCACGGATGGGGAAGGAAATATCTGGGTAGGTTCAGGCAACAGCACCATCTATTCAAATAAGGATTTTACAAATGTCTCAGTAAGTGATGAATCAGTTTTAAGCAATTATAATTTATCCCAGAATTATCCTAATCCTTTTAATCCGACTACAAAAATAAAATATACAATTCCCGTAGAGACGTTGCGCGCAACGTCTCTACAAATGTAACATTTAAGGTATATTATATTTTAGGTAATGAAGTAGTAACTCTTTGAAACAAAGAACAAGCTGCAAGGGAAATAGAAAGTGAAATGGGTGGAAGGCAATTAAAGAGGGGAAATAT
>CAZIDB010000026.1:0-18384 GCA_964537965.1 uncultured Melioribacter sp.
TAAGCAGTGGATCATAAAAGACTGATATGTTTGAGAACGGATCTATGCCGGTATCAACACGAATGCCTATACCATCCGGCCTGCGATGTAATTTTATATGCCCGGTTGAAGGAGCAAAATTATTATCAACGTCTTCAGCATATACACGGCATTCAATTGCATGGCCATGAATTTTTAATTCATTCTGTTTAAATGACAATTTCTGATTATCTGCAATTCTTATCTGCTCTTTAACTAAGTCAATTCCGGTTATTAATTCTGTTACAGGATGTTCAACCTGTAACCGCGTATTCATCTCAAGGAAATAATAGTTTTTGTTTTTATCTACAAGGAATTCAATTGTACCGGCATTATAATATGCGCAAGCTTTTGCAGCATTTATTGCAGAATTTGTAAGACGCTTCCGTAGATTATCATCAAGAAAAGTTGAAGGTGCTTCCTCAATTACTTTCTGGTGTCTTCTCTGAACCGAGCAGTCTCTTTCAAAAAGGTGCGCATAATTGCCGTGTTTATCAGCAATGATTTGTACTTCAATGTGTTTCGGATTTTCAATGAACTTTTCGATATAAACATCTGAACTTCCAAAGGCTTTTATTGCTTCTCTCTGGGCGCTTTGAAATGCGGAATCAAACTCAGAACTGTCCAACACTTTTTTCATTCCTTTACCACCACCGCCGGCAGAGGCTTTTAGCAAAACAGGGTAACTGATTTTTTCTGCTTCGGCTAAACCGGCCTTTAAGGATGTAATTGGAGTTGTAGTTCCCGGTACAATCGGTACATTATGTTCATTCATTAATTTCCGCGCAGAAGTTTTATCGCCCATCATCCTTACAGAATTGGAAGATGGTCCGATAAATATTAACCCGGAATCTTCAACAGCTTTAATAAAATTATAATTCTCCGAAAGAAAGCCATAACCCGGATGGATTGCATCAGCTTTGGTTTCTTTAGAGACATTAATAATCTTTTCAATGTTAAGGTATGATTCTGAAGCAGGTGGATTACCGATATGGTATGCTTCATCTGCAAGACGCACGTGAAGTGAATTTCTGTCAGCATCCGAATAAACCGCTACTGAGATGATTCCGGATTCGCGGCAGGCTTTAATAATGCGTACAGCAATCTCACCCCTATTTGCAATAAGGATCTTCTTTATCAACTTCTTCCCTCTATTATTTTGACAAACTAAAAAGCTTTTAATGTATGTTCTGTTTTACGATTTCATTTAAACTCTACAATGGTAATTCCATCACCCCCGCTTTCAATATTAGCAAAATAATATTTACTAACACCGGGATGGTCAATCAAAATATCTTTAACTAATTTTTTAAGTACTCCGGTACCTTTACCATGAAGAATTTCAACACGACCAAGACCATAGCTATAAGCATTATCAAGAAATCTTATTATTTCAAATTCAGCTTCTTCAGGTTTCTGCCCTCTTATATCAATCCTGTATTCTGCCTGCTGCTTATAGTTGCCTGTCGCTTGTTTTTCCGCTTCTTTAATTTCTTTTCTTGTTACGTGTTCAATTTCATCAAACTTTACTTTTAATTTTATGTTACCTGCTGTAACAACTGCTGTTTCTTTTTCGGCATTTAATTCTGTTATTTTTCCGGTTATGTCAGAATCATTTAGTTTAACATTTTCACCGACAATAAACACCTTCTTCACCTTTTCTTTCTTAGCATTATCATTTTGAACAAGGTTGCTTATATCATCTTTGATGGTTGTAACCTGCTGCTTTACCTGCCTTATGATTTCCTTATCAGCTTTTTTCTCTTTGATTTCTTTTATTGCCGTTTCAACCTTTTTGTTTACATCCTTTATAAATTCTTCCGCTTTTACTTTTGCATCGTGCAGGATAATTTTTTTCTGTTCTTCTAGTTTATCAATATTTTGTTTGTATATATTTGTTAATCCTTTAAGCCTTGTATTTTCCCTTTCATAAAAATCAAGTTTCTGCTGAAGTTTCTTTGATCTTTTCTCTAGTTCAATTAAAAACTCTTCAACTTTCATTTTATCCGTATCAAGATATTGCTTTGCAAGATTAAGAAAGTTTTTACTGAAGCCGATTCTCTCTGCAACTTCAAACGCATAACTTGAACCGGGCAAACCCTGTTGAAATTTATAGGTAGGAACAATCTTGTCAGAATCAAATTCCATTGATGCATTCTGAAAACCTTCAAGCTCATTAGCTATAAGTTTTAATCCGCCATGATGAGTTGTAGCAAGAACTGTTGCTCTTTTATCTCTTAACGTAAGAAGTGTAGATGAAGCTAAGGCAGCACCTTCTGCAGGATCTGTTCCGGTTCCTATTTCATCAAGCAGAACAAGCGAGTCTTTATCAGCATCAGTTATAATTCTTTTAATATTTGAAAGATGAGAACTGAATGTACTTAAATCATCTTCAATTGATTGTTCATCACCAATATCCAAAAGAATTTTTTTAAAGAAGTGAAGGTTGGAATCGGGACTTGCGGGAATATGAATTCCGGAAGCAACCATTAAGGATAAAATGCCCATAGCTTTAAGTACAACAGTTTTACCGCCTGCATTAGGTCCTGTAATAAGAATTATATTTGTCTTACCGTCAATATTAATATCAAGCGGTATAGTTGAATTCTTACCAAGCTTCTTAATAAGAAGCGGATGTCTTGCTTCAATCAATTTAAAATCTTTGTCTCCATCCAATGATGGAAAAGAACCAATTATTTCCAACGAATATTTAGCTCTTGCAAAAATACAGTCAACTGATGCTATTGTATCAAGGGCACGTTTCAATTGCTCACTGTTCTCGCCAATCCTCTTTGTAAGCTCTTTTAAGATTCTTTCAACTTCTCTTTTTTCGGCAAAGTAAAGAGAAAGAATTTCGTTATTCAGTTCAAGTGTTTCCTCCGGTTCAATATAAACAGTCTGACCTGTAGCTGATTCAGAATGGATAAATCCTTTTACATGTCTCTTATGCTCTGATTTTACCGGGACAACAATTCTACCGTCACGCTGCGTAACATACTCTTCTCTTACAAGATAAGAATCACTTAACTCTTTTAATATTCTGTTAATAACTTTTTGTAGTGAATCAGATTTTCTTCTGACCTCTTCTCTTATTTCTTTCAGTTTAGGACTTGCATTTTCCCTAACTTCGCCATTCTCATCAATAACTTTTGAAATGTGATGTTCAATTACTTTATCAACAAAAAGATTCTGAAGAAAATCTTTTTTAATTGTCTCGGCTTCATTCTGGGTTTTTATAAACTGGAATAAATTTCTTGAAGTAACTATCAGATTAAGAAGCTCAAGAAAAGATTTACTGTCAATAGCAGTTCCTTCTATCCTGCTTAAAGATAAAATCTCGTGCAGGTTTGGGATAAAAGTAAGAGGCGGAAAGTCGTTCCTAATTAATACTTCCTTGGCTTCACTAACATACTTCCCTTCCTGTTCTGCGTAAAACAGACTTTCGAATGGTCTTATTTCCAGGACTTGCTTTTTACCTAATTCGGTTGAAGCATAGCGTGCAATTAATAAAAGGACTTTTGGAAACTCTAATTTTTCCAGGGTAGAATTGGTTATCATTTTTTGCTGGTTTTTGATTTGTTACCTGTTTGCTTTTTAGGATTCTTTTCATCTGCGTTGCCTATGTACTCTTTAACAAGGTCTTTGCCGCCAATTAAAAATCCTATTGTTCCCGGAACAACGCTATAAACAGGTTTATAGAATAATGATTTTGAAGAAGTTTTATCGTCAGGATAATTGAAAGCAGATAATAGAAGAAAAACAAGACTAAGAAAGAATACAACCTGGATGCTTCCCGCTGTTCCTCCAAGAATCTGGTTTAACATTTTATTTACTTTGTCGTGTGGATGAACAAGCCGTTTGATAATAGAAGCTGCAACAACTGTTAAAATAAAAAGCAACACTGAACCAATAATGCCCGACAAGTACGGTTCATCATTAAATATCGGCAGTAATAGTTTTCCGGCTGTATCAGAAAATTTTACGGCTAAAAAAATTCCAACAATTATTCCTGCAAGTCCGATAAGCTTTCTAATAAAGCCATCTTTAAAACCAAGAATAAATCCTATCAGGAATAAAACGATGATTATATAATCTATGTAATTCAATTAATCCCCAGGACTTTTTCAACAATTGTTTTAATTAATTTACCTTCTGCTTTACCTTTTAATTCTTTTACAACCAGAGGCATTAGCTTGCCGAAATCTTTCTTTTCCTTTGCATCAACTTCTGCCGCGATCTTTCTTACAATTTCTTCCACTTCATTTTCAGAAAACTGTTTTGGCAAATATTCCATTATAATTTTTAATTCGGCTTCTTCTTTTTCCGCAAGCTCCGGTCTGTTTGCATTCCGGTATTGTTCAATAGCATCCTTTCTTTTTTTCGCGGCAGTGGAAAGCATTTTTATTTCGTCATCAGGAGTAATATCTCTGCCGGAGCCGCTTTTTTCAAATTCCAAAATCAAAGCACGAATTGAACGGATGGTTTCAAGTCTTAATTTCTCTCCGGATTTCATTGCCGCTTTTAAGTCTTCATTTATTTTATCTTTTAAACTCATCTAAACCTCTGCTTGTTTTGTGAAATGAATTCGGTTACAAAAATACTACAATTGAAGTTAAACAGTCAAATTATGAGGCAGCTCAATTATATTCCCGGAAACAATTTTATAGTTCTCAAAAAGGTTATAAACAAGCCCGGCAATTTCATCCAACTTTATCAGATCAGTTTTATCTTTTACCCAACTCCTGTTTTCTTCAGTATCAAGAATGTATGGTGCGATTGCATTAGCGCTAAGATTTATTCCTCTGCCTTCAAAAGCCAGGGTTTTTACAAGGTAATTCAAAGCAGTTTTTGAAGCGCCGTAAGCTGCTTTTTGCTTTTCGGCTTTTAAACTTGCCAATGCAGTAGTAAAACAGATTGAACCACCGGCAGATTTTTCAACAAGACGAGAAAAATGTTTTGCAATAAGGAATGAAATATTATTATTCAGAACAAACATTTTATTCCATTCTTTGTAATCAGTCTCCCAGATATTCTTACCGCCTGAATAACCGCCAATAGTTGAAAACAAAAAGTACAAGCTATGTTTCGATGGTTTTATTTCAGAAAAGAGTCTGGTCACCTCGTCCTCATCAGAAAGGTCCGTTACTCTTTTATATGAAATATTACCCGGAAGTGGTTCTGAGTAATCATTCATACCAAACAAAAAAACTTCATCGAATCCTTTCTTTACAAGAATATTGCTTACAACTTTACCGAGGTTTCCATCAGCACCAAAAATTAAAAGCACCTTTTCCAATTTATTTCCCTTTCCAATCAAAATATAAAATCTGCAATTACCGGAAGATGATCACTGTAACCACCAAGGTACCTGTTGCCTCCGCCATAGGTTGGATAAGCAGCACCCATAAACTTACCGCTTTTGGTAAGAAGAAATTCCGGTTTAAATACTTCAAAGGAATTGCAATTATATTTTTTATATAACCCGCCTGATACAATTATCTGGTCAAGCATATTCCATGTCTGCTGGTATAAATAGCTTCCTTCATCATTCATAGATTTATTGTAAGCAAGATTAACTAACTGAGAATCTGCAACTGTTTTCCCGGTTGAACAGCTATCGCCTTTGGCGTTCACCACTTCAAACAAGGATTTGCTTTCCGGTTCGTCATTAAAATCTCCCACAGCTACAATTTTTCTGTCCGGATTTAATTTTAGTTTTTCGGAAATGCTTTTCCTTAAAACTTTTGCCGCTTCTATTCTGTTATCTTCAGATTCCTGTAATCCGCCTCTACGAGATGGCCAGTGGTTTACATACACAACAATCGTGTCATTGTTGTTAAGAGAAAGTGTTACACAGAGAATAGTCCTTGTAGGATATTTATCAGGTAACTTGATGTATAATGAACTCACTTCAATCAATTCCATAATTCCTGAATTATAAATAAGTCCGCAATCAATACCCCTGTTGTCAGGACTTTCGGCATACGCAACTTTATATTTTCCTTTAGCAAGATAAGATTGTGTAAGACTATCCAGCATTGTTTTATGTTCAACTTCTTCTACTCCCAGAAGATCAGGTCCAGTGTTCTCTTTCATTGTCATAATAACTTTTGCAAGATTTTTAAATTTGTGCGTAAGCTTTTCCTGGTTCCATTCTTTTTTACTTGACGGCAGAAATTCCCGGTCATCTGTTTCAGGATCATCTGCAACATCAAACAGATTTTCCAGGTTCCAGTTGGCAACTGTCAGTTTGTTTACCTGGGCGAAGTAATTTGAAACGATAAATAAAAAAATTAAAGTGGTAATAAGTTTTGGTTTCATTGTACTGGTCATTTAGTTAAAGAATACGGTTAAAATCTATGAAAAAATCCCAAGCTCTACAAAAACAAAATTTTTCAATAATTTTTTATAAAAAAAACTTTGCTTGAACGGGATGTCATTCTTAATTTAGAAAAGCAAATTAAATTTATTTTAAGGTTTATAAATGAAATTCAGATCTGTAGTTCCTTTGTTCTTATTATTTGTTTTTACTTCAGTTTTGCAAATAAATGCTTCATCAGCTAAAAATGATGAAGGATATTTTTCGAATCCTTTTCAAACAAAATACGGTACAGTTGTAAGTAATGAATATGAGTCCGCAATTTATCTTATAAATAGTTCAACTATTGAAGAACTTCTAAATACTCCCGGATGCGGAAGATTCTTAAGTATTAACAAAGAAAGTAACCTGATTGGTTTCAAACTAATAAATCCTGAAAATGGATTACAGTGCCCTGCTATTCTTGATTTAAGTAACAGAGAAATTACAAGACTAGAACAAGAGACAGAAAACGCCGGTCAGGTTTCATTTGCAGATGATGGTTCGATTGTTTACACAGTTCAGAATAAATTATTCGCAGTTAAAGGAAATGAAAAAACTATTTATGATTTAGGTCTGTATTCAAACCGGACACCTGTTTCACCGGACGGGAAAAAAATAATATTTAAAGATGATAATGATCAGCTTTGGATATTTAATTTACAAACAAAAAACAAATTGAAGATAACCGATTCCAAAATAGGTTACGGCAATGCAGCATGGTCACCTGATGGTAAGAATGTTGTTTTTACTTCAGTGGGTACTGATATTTTTGTTTTCAACCTGCTTAATAATTCTGTCACTTCAATTGGAGAAGGTGAAAATCCTTCATGGTCACAAGATGGGAAATATATAGTTTATCATAAGAAGGAAATTGATTTTAACAAAGTTACATTGATTAACTCAGATATTTATATAGCCAGCTCTGATGGCTTGCTTAAAAGAAAGCTAACCGACACACCTGATGAAATAGAACTTGACGCAAAATTTTCTGATTCAGGTGAAATTATTTATCACAACTACTTAAAAAGAGAAATATTAGAGAAGAAAGTTGAATCAAACATCCTGAATAAAGCTGCGGCAGGAAATGTTATTTTTAAGCTGGATGCTTCTTTAAACTTACAATTTTATAATCCTGGAAATAAAAAAAGCAGCATTGTAAAATCAAATTCTGTAGTCGACTGGGTGCACATTCACCAGGTTTGGGATACAAGAAGCTCAGGTAGCTGGTACCAGAATGGTGAAGGATATGTTTGTTGCGGCGCCACTTCTGCAATGGAAGTTTTAGCTTCATATGGAATATTAAAACCATGGCCATTTACAACATACGGACATACTTCTAACTATGGTTTGTACATTTCGGATTCGTATACTTTTAATGGTTATACATATTCAGGTTATGACGGATGGCCTTCAGGTGCTCATGGTTATATGTGGAACGGAAGCGGTTCACCTTATGCAAATACTGTTGGCTTTCTTAAAAGACATGGAATTACTAATACTAAAAGAGATGAAAGCGTTGGTTGGAGCAATGTTATAAATGAAATAAATGCAGGATATCCTTATATAGTCTGCAGCACAGGTTTAACATCAGGACATATAGTTGTCATAGTTGGGCAATATGGAACCGGGCATACTGTTATTTGCAATGATCCTTACGGTGACAAGAATGCAGGAAGTTACGGTGCTCTTAGAAACGGTAAGAATGCAATATATGACTGGTCAGATGCAAACACCGGAAGAGTGAAAGTGACACCGGTTGTCTGGGCTGTTACAGCACGCTTTCAGCCAAACATTGTTCCTGAAATTCTTTCATACTCACCTGCTTCATCAGCCGATAGCGTATCAGGTTCAGAGGTTATTTCAATAAACTTTACTCAGCAGATGGATTCTGCTTCTACAATAAATGCTTTTAAAATTGAACCGGCAATTGATGGAAAATTTGTCTGGCAGGAATATCATCAGACGCTAACATTTAAATCAAATACACCTTTTACCAAATCAACCAAATATGTTATAACTATTGATACAACTGCGAAAAGTGTCTGGGCAACTAATCTTACTAATGAATTTAAAATGGAGTTTAATGTTAAAAGCAGGGAAAATCTTTGTATAACAAAATATTACCCGGGAAATAACCAGGAGGATGTAAGCACAACTGTCCAGTTTAATGTTTTATTTGATGCGGAAGTTGCAGATAATGCTTTCGTAGGAAATGTTCTGCTTTTTAATCCTGCGGGCAGCAGAGTTACTTTGACAGGTGTAAAAATAAAATTAATTGATGATAAGACTTACCTGACATTTGAACCAAAGAATGCGCTGGATTCAAAAAGCAAGTATACATTGTTATATTGCAGCAAGATTAACGATGTTGAGAATTACTTTTTAAAAGACACTTTAAGAATTTATTTTACTACAGAAGATGCCGTCAATATTTCCGGTAATTTGATTGATGATTTTGAAGCAATTAAAGATTGGCAAAAGCCTTCTTATAGTGAAAGTACAACCGGTGTTGATACTTTAGCTTCCTCATTCAAAGTAAATAATTCAAGAAAATATCATGGCTCATACACTGGAAAGTTAACCTATTCATTCTCCAACGATGTTGGCGGACTATGCAGAATTTATAATTCGGCAAAACCGGATTTAAGTTCTAAACTGAATTCCCATCTTGGTTTTTATGTGTTCGGAGATAACAGTAAAAATATTCTGGAATTATGGTTTGATGAAAATGGTATTGATAAAAACATAGTAGTAGATACTTTAAACTGGACCGGTTGGAAATTTAAATCGCTGGATTTATCTGCACTTAATTTTGGCGGCGAGGTTCATCTTAACAGCATTGCAGTAAAACAAGCTGATGGCGCCGGATTATCCGGTGAAATATATTTTGATGATTTAATGACGTTCATAACTACTGATGTTACCAATGAAAATGATAATCAAATACCAACTGAATATGCGCTTTATCAGAATTTTCCGAATCCGTTTAATCCAATTACAACTATCAATTATTCCATGCCGACAGACAGCCGGGTTAATATTTCAATTTATAATTCTCTTGGTGAAATGGTTGAACAAATTATTGACGAGAACTTACCGAAAGGATTTCATCAGCTTAGATTTGATGGGTCAAAACTTTCATCAGGAATTTATTTTTATAAAATGAGTGCAACATCAACAACAGGAACATATTCATTCACAAAGAAACTAATCCTTTTGAAATAGACAATTTGGAATTCCTGATCTTTTATTAATTTGATAAAATAGTTTACGTGTGAATTTTTAGGGTTGGAAAAAATCTTATAAATTCACACTAAAATTTATATAGTTTGTAACAGGATTATTCGGGCTGAATTTATTCCTGAAATATTTTCCACAAGTAGAGCCAATAGCATACGACATTAAAGCGGCCGCCACTGCATCAGAAAACCAATGCATTCCTCCCCTGCCAAGGGATGAAACTCCAAGCATCATATATGCTACATAACCGTAACCGACAATTTTTAACCATGTTTTCTCCGGATAAAAACTTGTTAATGCTGCAACAACAGCCATTGTTGATGATGTATTGCCTGACGGCCAGCCCCATAAAACTCCACCATGTAAAAAACCAAACCTGAAAGTTTTACTCTGTTCCCTCATATCTTCATTGCTTCTCCAATTTGGGTTAGGCCTGCCGGTAATTGCTTTAAGTAATGTGTTATACCCAAGTGCTATTATAGTTGATTGCAGAACAGCATACGATGCACCAACTGCTTCTTTGTCATTATTCAATTTTCCATAAGCAAACAGTGAGCCTCCTATTACAAACGAGAAATATTGTGCAAACCTGATTATCGGACGACTTAAATTATCGTACTCTTCAAGTTCAATAAAATATTTATGAACATGGTAATCAATATCAGTTGATGCGATTACTGCTATTGATGCAATACCAGCCAAATGAAGATATAAATTATTTTATTAATAATGTTATTTCCAAAATCATTATAAGAATATAATTTCGGTGATGAACTGACTATAGATGAACCCTGCTGAGCATTTTCAATTGAAGAAAAGCTTAGTACGGCAATACATATAAAGATTATTATTTTATAGCAGCCATTATTTTTCATATTAAAAGAATTTTAAACTCTGGCGATAATAAATAGTATACAGATGATATTTCCTAAATTGATCACTATTCTTAACCTGTTAGAAAACAATATGATACAAACTTAAAATTGTGTTCGGGTGTTAGTTCTATTTTGTTGATTATATTATTTGGTTTACTTCAATATAAATCAAAGACTTGTTTCTGATTTTTCTTTAAGTAATTTTGTAATTGAGAATCTAATGATTTATTTCAATATAAGGTTTCTAATTTTCACTTTTTATATTTCCTAATGACTGAATTATTAGTAGTTCTTATCAACCTTACTTAATATAACGGCTGAGAGATGAAAAAAGTAAATGAATTATACTACCCCATCAGTATCTTCTTTTTAACAATTATTGTGTTGTCCATCTTAGAATATCTCAGGCAATTTTTCAAACCGGACGTTCTGCTTTCATCTGACATCATAAATATTATTATATCAGCTTTTATTGCAGCCGGTATTTCTTATTTAGCAATGAGTAAATATTATTCCGGTAAATTGAAGTCACGAAAATACTTTGATAATAAAAAACAGATTCAAAAAGATAATATTTTCCATCAATCTTTATTAGATACAACTTTGGATTCAACTGCAGATGGTATTCTTATCGTTGATAATAACGGAAATATTTCAAAGTCCAATAAGAAGTTCGCCGATATGTGGAATATCCCGGAATCTTTAATAGAAACACGGGACAATGAGAAACTACTTGCATATATATTATCACAACTAAAAGATCCTGACATATTCCTTAATAAAGTAAAGGAATTTTATTTGAAACAGGGAGCGGAAGATTTCGATACAATTCATTTTAATGATGGAAGGATCTTTGAACGCGTTTCTATTGCACAAAAGCTTGATAATGAAATCATTGGAAGAGTCTGGAGTTTCAGAGACGTTACAGAACAGAAACGTATTGAGAAAATTCTTGAGGAGAGTGAAAAGAAATACAGGGACCTGTTTGATAAATCTAAGGATGCGCACTTAATTTTAAATAATGGAAGAATAAGCGATTGCAATTCTGCAGCAATTACAATGCTGGGTAAGAAAAATAAAAATGATTTGGTGGGCACTCATGTTGTTGATATTTCTCCGCAAACACAACCCGACGGACAATTATCAACTGTGAAAGCAGATGAAATGATAAATATCGCAGTTAAAAATGGAAGTCATCGTTTTGAATGGATGCATCTGAGAAATGACGATGAAATTTTTCCGGTAGAAGTATTGCTGACTGCTATTGACACCGAGGGTGAAAATAAAATACTTCATACTGTATTAAAAGATATTACTATGCAAAAGCAAACAGAGGAAGACCTTCAGCATAAACACATCCTCCTCCGGACTATTGTTGATAACCTACCGGATGCAATCTATGTTAAGGATTTAGAGTATAAAAAAACCCTGGTTAATAAAGCAGATTTGCAAAATATGAATTGTGAAAAAGAAGAATTTGCCTTAGGCAAAACCGATTTTGATTTCTTTCCTAAAGAAGTAGCAAATGATTTTCATAAAGATGATCAAAAAGTAATTGAAGAAGGACAATCGGTAATTAACCGCGAAGAATTTTTCTATGATAAAAATGGCAATAAAAGCTGGCTGCTTACTTCAAAAATTCCACTGTACGATCAAAAAGGAAATATTAATGGTTTGATTGGTATCGGCCATAATATAAGTGAAATGAAAAAATCAGAATTAATACATGAAGCTTTATACGAAATCTCGGAAACCGCACACAATGCACAGGACATGTATTCACTGTATTCAAAGATTCACAAAGTTGTGGGTACATTAATGCCTGCGAAAAATTTCTATATAGCCTTGTATGATGAAAAAACCGGGCTGCTTTCATTCCCGTATATGGTTGATGAATATGATCCGCCGTACGAACCCAAAAAGCCCGGTAAAGGTTTAACCGAGTTTATTCTTAGGAAAGGAGAAGCATACCTGATTGATGGTAAATTAGATATGGAATTAAGGCAATCCGGTGAAGCTGATTTGGTTGGAACGCCTAGTGCTATCTGGCTCGGTGTTCCGCTTAAAGTAAGAGGAAAAACAATTGGTGTTATTGTACTTCAGGATTATGAAGATGAAAAAGCTTACGATGAAAATGAGAAACAACTTTTAATTTTCGTTTCGGAACAAATAGCACAGGCAATTGAACGAAAAAGGAATAATGATGCAATTGCACGGTATGCTGAAGAGATGAAAGAACTGAATCAAACTAAAGATAAATTTTTCTCCATCTTAGCTCACGATTTGAAAAGTCCGTTTGCTGGAATAATAGGATACCTGCAAATCCTTTTAGAAGATTATTATTCACTTTCCGAAGAGGAAAAGTATACATTTATTAAAAGTATTGATGAGCTTAGTCATAATGTTTTCTCACTCCTGGAGAACCTGTTGGAATGGTCAAGAATACAAACCGGTCGTATGAGTTTTAAGCCAACTTTGTTTAACCTCCTTGAAGAATTAGAGATGACAATTTCAATTTTAAGGGAAACTGCAAAAAACAAAGACATTACTCTTGATTGCTTTATTGACGATAAAATAAGTGTTAACGCGGATAAAAATATGATGTATACCATCATCAGAAACCTTTTATCAAATGCAATCAAGTTTACAAATCCTTCCGGTAAAGTTACTATAACAGCTAACGAGGTTAATAATGAAATTGAATTCTCAGTTTCAGATACTGGTATCGGTATAAGAAAGGAGAACCTGAGTAAACTGTTCAGAATGGATTCTGCTATAAGTACAAAAGGTACCGCTAATGAAGAAGGCACCGGGCTTGGTCTGCTTTTGTGTAAGGATATGATAGAAAAGCATGAAGGTAGAATATGGGTAGAAAGTGAAGTTGGCAAAGGAACAAACTTCAGGTTTACTTTGCCTAAGTTAAACTTAAATTTCAATGAATTACCAATTACTGAGCAAGATTAATAAAGTAATTGGATATCTTTTAATCGTTAAAGTATTTAAAATGTAAAAGCGAATCATCATGATTCGCTTTTTATTGTGGGCAGAGACGGAATCGAACCGCCGACACATGGATTTTCAGTCCATTGCTCTACCGACTGAGCTATCTGCCCGTCAAAAATTGACGTTCAAATATAAAAAAATTATCCTAAACCGCAAAAAACAAAGTATAAATTTCTTTGATGATGATAGCACTTTTATATATTTTTTAAGTCGCAATTAAGGAAATAATGCTGACTTTTATTTTTCTGGTGATAAATCTTTTTCTGGCAGTTTTGTTCATAAAACTCCTTCTTAAAAAAGATTTCCTTACATACCTTCATGGTGGCAGATGGTGGATTACCTGGATTGCCGTTGGCATAATTACATTGATGGATGAACTCACTTCAATTTTTTATGCACCCTCAGAAGCTTTCCGATTTATTGGCGTTTCAACAATAATATATATTGCACTTACATCCATTCTTATCCGTTTCCTTTCTACAAGAATGGTGGAAATCTCTGAAATTCTTGAGGCAAATAATATTAAAGGTGGCGGAGTTTATTCTTTTTCTTATTTGGTATTAGGACCAAGCACATCATTTATTGCTGTATCCTCAATAATGGTTACTTATGTTTTAACAGCTGCAATTTCAACAGTTAGTGCGGTGGAAAACGGCACTGCTTTTCTTGATTTGAATGAAGGTTTTAAGTTAATAATTAAGTTTCTCGTAATCTGGTTTATAACCGGATTAAATATTATCGGAATTAAAGAGAATGCCAAGTTCACTTTTCTGATTTTCATATTTGCTTCGTTTGTATTAATTAATTTATTAATTGGTGGTTTTGCTGATTTCGATTCAACAAGCTTGAATAAGTTAGCAGATAGCGGGAATGCCTTTTGGAATGATATAACAGGTGTCCCTTTTTTCAAAGCATATGGAAATCTTATCATTGGTATTGGAAGTTGTATCCTTGCATATTCAGGAATTGAATCTGTCTTACAAACAGCTTCTCTTGTTAAAAGCTGGAGAGATATCAGGAAAGCTTATGTCTTTCTTGCTGTTACTGTTGGAATTGTAACTCCTTTAATTGTTCTGTTGGTTTTGTCCTCACCAATTGATCCTACTCAACACGAAACTGATCTCATCCCTAATTTTGCAAGCATGGTAAACGGTCATTTCTTTGGAGTCTTAGTAAGTGTTCTGGCATCTGTAACTTTGATTATGGCTGTAAATACTGCTATGGTTGCATCAGCAGAACTAATTGAAAAGGTAGCAGAAAGATATAATTATGAATGGCTAATACAGTTAAATAAAAAACAATCATTATATAGGATACATATTTTAAATGGTGTTTTTTATTCAATCATCTTAATTATTACTAGCGGAAGCCAGGCTGTTCTTGCTGAAATGTACGCAGTCGGTTTAATAGCAAGTTTTTGTATCAATACAGCCTCACTTCTAAAATACCGTTATTCAAAAGGTACAAAGGAAATTACCTACCATACTTCCAGACTTGGAACACTGATTTTATTTATTATCATCTTAAGTACATTTATCTTTATTGTTGTCCATCGTCAGTACGGAACAATGCTTTGGCTGACAATAACCATTGCTTTTCTGATTGCCGGACTGAGAATCGCAAAACACCGGTCACCTGAGATTAAAGTTATAAGAGCAACTAAGACACCAATGGATATAATTTTTGCGCTTGCAGAAATAGAAGTTTCCAGTGCACATATTTATTTCAGAAGACCATCCGAACACGAATCTGCTGAAGAGCAAAAAAATTCTATCTATGTAAGCTTTTATTCGCCAAGGAATGAACAACCTGTTCAATTAAGTAAAAATCATTTCTGGCTTACAATTCAAAAGAAGATGAATTTATTTGAAATGATTTATGCGCTTCTGAAAACCATTGAATATGAACTTCCAGAAGATAAAGAAATACATATTCACTTTGGATGGCCATTATCTTCCTGGTTAGATAGAATGTCTATCGGCGTAATGATTTATAATATTATTCATCTTCCCAAAAAATTCCCGTACTTCACGTTCCATATTGATTACCATAGGCTGAAATCGAAAAAAATGTAGAATTCAATTTAAATTATTGAATTATCACTAATTCATTTATTTTTATTAATAACAATTAGAAGATCTGAAATGGAATCATTCCTTTTCATATTATTAAATACAGTACTGTTTGCTGTTTTTGTAAAACTAATCCTTAAGAAAGATTTTCTTACCTATTTATATAATGGCAGATGGCTGTTAACCTGGATTGCAGTAGGTATTATAACTTTGATGGATGAACTTACATCCATTTTTTATGCAAATGCTGAAGCGCATCGTTTTATTGGGTTAAAAGCAATTATATATATTGCACTTACTTCAATCCTGATTCGCTTCTTATCTACAAGGATGGTTGAAATATCCGAAATACTTGAAGTGAATAACATTAAAGGCGGAGGAGTTTATTCCTTTTCATACTTAGTACTTGGTCCAAGTTTTTCATTTATTGCCATTGCATCTATCCTGGTTGATTACGTACTTACTGCAACAATTTCTACCGCAAGTGCTGTTGAAAACGGAACTACCTTTCTTGCAACCGGTCCGGTTGTAAACTACTTACTTAAGTTCGGTGTAATATGGTTTGTAACAATGCTTAATATTATTGGTATTAAGGAAAACGCAAAATTTACTTTTGGCATTTTTATTTTTGCCTCTTTTGTTTTAATGAACTTAATTCTTGGTGGTGTTTTTAATCTTGATTCCTCTGCTCAAGGTAAGATATCCGAAGGATTCAGTGGTTTTGTCGGAGATATCACAACTGGCTCACCCTTTATTGCTTATGAAAATATCATTATAGGAATCGGAAGTTGTATTCTTGCATATTCCGGAATTGAATCCGTCATGCAAACAGCATCTCTTGTTAAGAACTGGAAACAAATAAGAAAAGCTTATTCATTTCTTGCAGTTACAGTAGGAATAGTTACTCCGCTAATTGCACTCTTTGCCCTTTCTTCAAATCTTGATATAGCAAAACACGAAACAGATTTGATTCCTGCTTTTGCCGCTTTAACAAACGGAAAATTCTTTGGTGTTGTTGTTGCGATGCTTGCAACCTTAACTTTAATTATGGCTGTGAATACTGCTATGGTAGCATCTGCTGAGTTGATTGAAAAAGTTGCTGATAGGTATAACTTTCATTGGATGACAAAACTGAACAAGAACCAATCGCTTTATAGGATTCATATTTTCAATGCCGTCTTTTACACGGTCATATTAATTATTACAAGCGGAAGTCAGGCTATGCTTGCGGAAATGTATGCCGTAGGTTTGGTAGCCAGCTTTGTTATAAATACAGGTTCATTGTTAATGTACAGGTATTCAAAAGGAACAAAACATATAACCTATCATACCTCAAGAATCGGTACTCTCATTTTGTTTGTTGTACTATTAAGTACTTTTATTTATATAGTTGTTCATCGGCCTAACGGAACGATGCTGTGGTTAATTATTTCTCTTTTTGTTTTAGTTGCCGGACTTCGAATTTCAAAGTACAAATCACCTGAGATTCCCATCAGAAGAATTACAAAGACACCAATGGATGTTATTTTTGCGCTTGCAGAAATGGAAACCAATGATATTCATTTATATTTCAGAAGACCAACAGAACTTGAAAGTTCAGAGGAAATAAAAAATTCATTATTTGTTAGCTTTTACTCTCCAAGGACAGAGACTCCCGAAGATTCATCAAATGAACATATATCTTTGGTTATTCAAAGACGCTGGAATTTATTTGATATGATTTACGGATTATTAAAGACAATTGAATACGAATTTCCACCTGAGAAAAAACTACACATTCATTTCGGCTGGCCAATGTCTTCATGGTTAGATAGAATGTCTATCGGCGTAATGATTTATAACATTATACATCTTCCAAAGAAATTCCCAAAGTTTACTTTCCATATGGAATATTTTGGGAAACCCTAAGTCTTTATTAACATTGATTAATTACTTACACGGAGAAAAATTTAACTTATGGATTTTACGAATAAGACAATCCTTCTTACCGGAGCATCTTCCGGTATCGGCAAAGCAATCGCGGAGACTCTTTCAAACTATAACTGTAAACTTATTTTATTAAGCAGACGTATCGAGCTTCTATCATCTTTAAAGGAGAAACTGAAAAACTCTAAGTCAGAAATACAGATTGAGCAATGCGATGTAAGTAACAAGCATGAAGTTAAAACAGTGTTCCAAGGAATTCTTAAACAACACACCTCAATTGATCTTGCAATTCTTAATGCTGGGGTCGGTCACCCGGTTAAGGTAGAAGATTATAATTCTGATTTAGCAGATGAAACATTCAGTGTAAACGTACTTGGAATGATTTATTGTATCGAACAGCTTTTACCTTCATTTCTTGAAAGGAAAAAAGGAATTATTGCCGGTGTATCATCACTTGCAGATAACAGAGGTTTTGCCGGAAGCGGTTTCTATTGTGCAAGCAAGGCAGCAGCTTCTGTGTATCTTGAAAGCCTTAGAGTTGAATTAAGTCATTATGGAGTTAAAGTACTAACCATAAAACCAGGATTTGTTAAAACCGCAATGACAGATAAAAATGAATTTGAAATGCCGTTCTTGATGCAGCCTGAAAAAGCAGCGTGGATAATTGTAAAAGGAATACAAAAAGAAAAATCAATCATTCAATTCCCTTTCCCAATTATTTTATCAACAAGACTTGTTGGTTTACTTCCTAACTGGTTCTATTTCTTTCTTGCAAAGAGAGTGAAAATATAATATTAAATTTTAATCTGCCCTGGCTTTAAAGCCAGGGCTATTAATGATAATTGTATTGATTACTTGAGCAGAATCAATTTCTTCACATCAGAATAGT
>CAZIDB010000026.1:18484-30382 GCA_964537965.1 uncultured Melioribacter sp.
TTAAACGGATTAGGATAATTCTGCATCAATTTATATTCATTCGGAAGATTACTAACGACTGGTTCATCAACTCCAACTGAAACGCTGTCTAATCCATAATAAAATACTTTCGCCTGGTAACCATCAAGCGCAACAGGATACGCATCTCTCTGTGATGGAGTTATTGTATAGACTGTTCCGTTCATCAGATCAGTTAAATAGTAAGTGCTGGTTCCGTCAAACGGCAGAGAAGAAATATTCAGTGTGATGTTCTTTGCATCCTGTCTGAAATTAGCAGCAGTAACTACAACATTATTTTCACTGGTTGAAGAATATGAGTAAACATTTGTGTTATCGGAATTATTTAACCTTGTTACTACCGGATTATGAATGTATGATTTTCTGATCTGAATTAATTTCTTAAATGAAGGCATCAGATTATCAGGATCAGTCCAGTCAATTATTTCTCTTCTTGATACTTCACCAACTTCTCCACCTGAATAAATTAGTGGGATACCATTCAAAGTAAAAAGAATTGTATGAGCCAGTAATGATCTCTTACCATCGAAAGTCTGTGCAACCCTGGTTTCATCATGATTTTCTACAAAGCGGAACGGTCTTGCATATTCTGAATAAGATCTTGTTACCTCCTGGTGTAAGGTTTCAATTGACGAAGTCTGGCTAATTACACCAAGAAGTTTTGTCCTTAAATCCCAATCGTTGGCTGAGTCAAATCTTTTATTATAAAAAACAGGATCAGACGAAGTTGCTTCAGCTTCAAGAAATACTTCAGGCTTAATAGTTTTTAATGCTTCGCGCCATTCCTGCCAGAATTGCTGATTTCTCTCTTCAACTCCCCATGCCACATCGCATCTGTAACCATCAATACCGTAAGTTTGTACCCAGTATTTTGCCACATCAATAAAGTACTTTCTTACATTTTCATTGTTATGATTAAGATTAGGCAGGCTTGTCCAATCAAAATAATACTGGTAAGCAGAATTACCCGGCTCACCTGTCCAGATGTAAAAATCTGTATAAGGCGAATAGGATTTGTAATCAAATACATTTTGCATAAAAGGATGCTGAACCGAAGTATGGTTAACAACATAATCAAGAATTACTCTTATGCCGTTTGCCTTTAACTGGGTAAGCATATTTTTAAAATCTGTTTCTGTACCGTAATCCTCTTCAAACCCGTAGTAGTTGGTAATTTCATAACCGTGAGTTGTCGGACCATCATAGATAGGCATAAACCAGATTGTATTAATACCAAGCTCTTTAAGGTATCCAATTTTTTCCGTTACGCCATTGAAGCCTGTTGTTTGAGAAAACGATCTTGGATAAATCTCGTAAACAATTGCATCATCTACCCAGGATGAATGGGCATTTATATCCGGAACAATAACCGAATCACCTTCAGCAATTACCAATGCTCTTGCATATACACGGTTATTTTTGCTGTCTCTAACTCTAACATTAAAATAATATTCGCCGTCAACCTGTGGAATTGTTACTGTAGCAGATTTAGTAGTTGCATTTAAAAATATTGATGCCGGGTTTGTCGCGTCTGTAGACCACAAATATGTTAATGCTGCTCCAACCGGCGATACTGCATCGGCAGTTAAAGTAACTTGCCTGCCCGATTTTTCGGTTGTGATTTTAAGAGTAGGTTGATTATTAGATTTATATGTCAGCACAAGATTCTTTGATGTTGATTTATATCCCCTGCTATCCTCTGCTTTAACATAAACAATATTTTCGCCTTCCTTTAAAGTAACAGGTACCGCAAAAACACCATTTGTAACCGGTTGGAAATTTTCAAACCCGTTCATATTAAAGGTAATGGTTGTAATAGTCGTATCACTTAAAGTACCATAGACAGTAATATTAGAATACCAGTACTCAACTCCCGGCGTTAAAAATGTAATTTCAGGTCCAAACTTAGCAAGGCTATCGGAAATCTCTGAAGCAGTTATATATGCTATTCCTCTTCCTTTTCCATCCAGCATAACTTTAGAAGGTCCGTCAATCTGGTCAGAGGTTAAATAGTTTGCCAATAACCTGTGTTGCCAGAAACCGCTTCGCGTAAAAGCAGCATCATAAATGTCAGGGTCTTCTTCCGCGTCGCTACCGCCATCAGCAGCAGTTACTTCATAGCTGTTTCCGCTTTTATCCTCGTTGGCTAAAAATGAATAAGCATAAAATAACCTGTCTTTTGTCCAGCTTCCTATTACACTATCTAAGTAAGCCAAACTAATTACGAATTCAAACTTATTAGAAGTAACAGCGTCATCATTCAATTTAATTTTATAGTAGCTATACGTAACAGGATTATTATTTATCATAATAATGTTTTCTACATTTTTATTTTCATAAGAATTGTCCGGAGGTGATAAGGTGAAATATACACCCTGCCCTTTCCAGTTCAATGTCTGAATGTCTAATCCTTTTGTATCTTCCACAATGTTTGAACTTGTGTTGCAGATAATCATTCCTACTCTTGTTCTTTCGGCAATATCTTTCATGTCAATAACAAACTTTAATGAATCGTGAGTAGGTGTTTCGTTTACGGAAACAGAAAGAATATCAAGTGAACCGGCTGGAATTCCTGTAGGATAATTATAAATCTCGTCTTCGGTTGCATCAACAAAATATTTTCCTTTTTCATTCAGATATATTCCGTAAGAATAGATTTCTCTTGCTTCATAACCTTCAAGATTTTTTACGTATACTTCAACAGTATGTTTCCCTTCACCGGCGATATCAGCACTTACTGTAATAATGTTATTTGTATCTAATGAATAAGGTGTAATTGTTCCATCAACTTTTACATTAATAAATGATTTGTCAATTCCGTCAGATTTAATTCCTGGCCGAACAAGAACCTTGAATTCTAAAGATTGCGGAGTTTGGGAATAGACAGCTCCTTCAAGCGGCTGAATTAATTTTATTGTTGGTATTGAATCCGGTGCAACAATAACAACGCTGTTTTTATCTGCACTTTCGCCAACCTTAGGCTCATCCGGGTCATTAACCCATTGTAATTTATTCAATTTGAATTTGTATTCGTAGCTACCCGGAAGCATTGTTGCTGTTGCGGTCCACAAACCGTCGCCATCAGAATCATTTAATGGATTGAAAGAATCGTTCCAGTTATTGAAACCACCTACCAATGCAACATTGGAAAGTGTCTGGTTAAATTCTACTTTGGTATTATATTGATCGTAATAAAAATCTACCGGGATTTGATAAGCAACATAATTTGGATCGCGAATAAATTTTGCGGTCACTGCATCAGAACCCAATGCAGAATTTATAATTACAGTTACTGTATGCTCACCTACGGAAAAAGCAGGATTTGGTTGATATAAAAATTCTTTGGTAGTTGAATTATAATACTGAGCCGGATTATCAAGATTAACTCCATCAATAGTTACAACAAGCTGAGAAGCATTTATTGGATTAGCAGGAGAAAATGCAAAGACTGCTCTTACCGGTAAACCATCTTTTGTTGCATCTATAAATTCTTCGCCCAGGGAATTAACACCGCGAGGCAGCAGATATGTTATCATCGGGTCTTTAACAAACATCATCGAGTTGTTATTATCAGTCAGATTAAGACGTGGATTGTAAGGATCTGAATATGCGAGTCCCCAGTCTGCATTCATTACAAACTTATAATTATGATCAATGCCGGAGGCCAATTCAGTAGTAAGCGAATATTCACCATCGCCGTCAGGGTCAGTCATTTCCATGTTTGGATCAGCATTATTCCAGCCGTTGAATGTACCTACAACCCTGAGTTTAGTGAATTGAGTATAATCTGGTTTAAAGTGAAATGTTACCGGAATAGTCTGTGAATAGGAAATAATTGAAATGACAAGTATAAAAGCAGAAAATAAAAATTTTTTCATAAACCTCCTCCGGTTGTGTAGTTACTTTATAGTCTGTGTTTTTTGAAAATCCTTGTAAAAAAATAATAAAAATAACAGCTATTACAAAAGCAGATATTTGTGTATAACCGGCTTGTGAATTTTGAAAAGCTAATTTGGTAAAGAAATATTTTACAAACTATAATCAAGCTCAATTGTAGCGCCATCTTTGTCTGCCGTGTAACGACCTTTACCTGATAACCCGGTTAAACTTCCCATACCGGAATCGTTTAAAATCTGTAACCTTGAATTTGCTGCCCCGTTTTCAAAATCTCCGTTATCTTCTGCAACAAAACTTCCGTCTGCTCCGTGCAAAGTTCCTTCAAATTTCATCAGGCCAATGTAATGTGCAGAAGAACTATGCTGATCCTTTTCATTGAAATACTTGTAATACATCAGGTATTCAACAGAAATTTTTCCTGATATTTCTCCGCTCACTTCGTATTCAACAGTAGCTTTGGACATTTTTGAATCAAATGAAGTCTGATCGTAAATTTTTTCGTCCCATTTCTTTACGGAATAAGTGCCTTTAGCTTTCATTAATTTCCTTTCATTCGAATTTTATTGCCGGTATAGAAAATTTAATTATCCCGGAATTCTTCTTTTGTGGTCGGCTTAATATCTAATATAAAAAAAATTCTCTTTCCTGAAAGGAAAAATAAAATAGAATTTTATGCTGTCTAAAAATTTTCAAGATTATTATTCTTTGCCTTTGACTCTTCAGCTAATTGATTCTTGAAAGTTTTTAATTTATCTGTCAATTCCATATTACCGGTAGCAATTATCTGTGCAGCTAAAATTCCGGCGTTCTTTGCACCATTAACAGCAACAGCAGCAACCGGAACACCAGAAGGCATCTGAACAATTGATAATAACGAGTCCATGCCATTGAAAGATTTACCGAGTATCGGCACACCGATTACAGGAAGAGTTGTAAATGCAGCAGTAACACCCGGCAGATGCGCCGCAGCCCCGGCCCCGGCAATAATTACTTTTAATCCTCTGCCTAATGCGGTTCCTGCATATTCGGCAAGAACTTCAGGAGTTCTGTGAGCGGAAATTATTTTAACTTCATAAGGAATATCAAACTGCTTTAAGATGCTTGCGCTTTCTTTCATTATCGGTAAATCGGAATCGCTTCCCATAATTATTCCAACAAGTGGTTTTAACTCATTCATTTTTTCCCTTTTATTTTGTTTTTACTGTTGTAATGTAAAACTTAAAAGATATATTTTTCAACTAAATATTTGGTGGAAAAATGGAATACAGACAATTTGGTAATACAGATCTAAAAGTAAGCGTAATTGGCTTTGGTGCCTGGGCTATAGGCGGACCTGCAATGGCAGGCAATATTCCTATTGGCTGGGGAAACGTTGATGACAAAACTTCAGCAAACGCAATCCGGAAATCAATTGAAGCCGGAGTTAATTTTTTTGATACTGCTGATTTTTACGGTTTAGGTCATTCTGAAGAACTGATTGGTAATGTAATTGGGAATAACCCTGACATTATTATTGCCACAAAGGTAGGACATAGGTTAGGTGAAAAAAATGATTTTATTCTTGATTACTCAAAAGATCATATAACTTTAGCTTGTGAAAAAAGCCTGAAGCGATTGCGAAGAGATTGTATTGATTATTACCAGCTTCATTCGGCAAGAACTGAGCATTTAATTAATGGTGAATGCATTGAAGCGATGGAAAGTCTTAAGGATGCAGGCAAAATAAGATTCTGGGGACTTTCACTTAATACGTTTAATCCATTTCCTGAAGCTGAATTTTTGATAAGCAGAAAGATTGCGAACGGATTTCAACTTGTTTTTAATCTTATCAATCAACGTGCATTAAGCCTTTTCAAAACTATGAATGATAATGGTTATGGAATAATTGCCCGGATGCCGCTTCAGTTTGGTTTGCTTACAGGTAAGTTTGATTCTGCCTCATCGTTTGAAAAAGCAGATCATAGAAGTTTCAGATTGACAAAAGAAATAATAGCCGGTTCAAATAAAGCATTGGAAGGAATCTGGAATTTTGCTGACAAATATAAAATTTCAAAGACGACTCTAAGCTTAAGTTATATTCTGAACTACCCGGAAATTTCTACTGTTATTCCGGGGATTAAAACGCCGGAACAGGCAATAGAAAATTCACAACCTTATGTTCAATTTGAAAATGAAGAAATGGATTTGATAAGAAAAATTTATAAAGATGAACTGATTTTATTATTAGAAAAAATTGAAAAACAGGGATAGTTTTCTATCCCTATTTTTGAGTAATAGAACCTAATCCGGAAATACTCTTCTTCAAAATTTTGGGATTGCCGGAATACTCAATATTACCGACTCCGGAAATATTCGCATGTAATTCTTCCTTTGCATTCACATCTGCATCGCAGGCACCGCTAAGTTCCAAATAAACTTCATTCGCTTCAAGATCTTCTGCTTTTAGATTTACTGCTCCTGATAGCTCTGCATTCAGAGTTTCAACATTTCCTGATAACCGGAAACTGCCTGCACCGCTTCCTTCAATTGTTAATTCATCTCCTTTAAAATCTTTCATGATTATTGAACTTGCTCCTGAACTTGAAATACTTTCAAGTGATTCAGTAACTATTTCAATTTTAATGTGTCTTCGTGGAGAAATATTTTTCTTATTCCATATGTGCAATGTATTTCCTTTTATATCGGATTTCACCAAATGCAAAAGATTATCGTCTCCAATAATTTTAAATGAACTGTGATCACCCTGTGAAATTCTGACTTCGTAGTAACCGCTAATATCTATTTTATCGAAATATTCTACCGGACGTTCTTCATCTTTTAGTATTCCGCTTCCTTTAATACCAATACCGTTGCAGCCAATAACACTAATAGCTAAAAAAATTGAAACTGCCCATATTGCCCTTTTCATAATAACTCCATTTTACTTCTAATTGCTTTTTAGACGCCGGTTGAAACAGGAAAGTTTCTTCGGTATATTTTTAATAATTAATGTTTTGGTAAAAACATAATTTTAATATCTTTAAGCAAATGTTTTACTGCGTTAGTGAAATAAACAAAATAGATGTTATATTTGAGGGAAATCTGAGGTACATCTGAACCAGGACGAATTTACATTATTAATTTCCGAGACCTTTGAGCACCTGCGTAACGGACGATTCAGGCTTGCGTTGACGTCCGCCCAAAAAGTATATGAAGAAAAACCGGATAGCTTTTTTGCCGCAATTTGTCTTGCATGGGCTTTGCTTGAAAATGGTAATCCTGTTAAAGCACTTGAGCTTGCTAATATAGCAGTAGAATTAGAGGAAAACTCGTTTCAGCCGAAATTATATCGCGGCTTTTTGTTAAGCAGGATGAGTATTTTTGAAGGAGCTATTGCCGATCTTAATTCTTCAATTGAAGTGCAGAATAAACTTTTAACCTGGACATATCTTAATAAAGCCCGGTCGCTTGCCGGTTTGGGAAGGTACTTTGAAGCATTAGAAGAAATTGATAAAGCAATTCAGATTGACCCGGAAAAGAATGAGCAGTACAGTAATATTAAAAAGTGGTACAAAATAGCTGGTGGTTTAAATACAGATTTAAAGAAAGATGATTCCACATCAAAAGTTGATTTACTTGAAGAAGGTTTGAATGCATTTAAGCAAAAAGAGTATTGGTTTTCACTTTTTGCTGCAAGAAAAATTCTTGATGATCCTCACCGGAAGAAAGAACATAAACAGGCGCTCCTGCTTGAATTAGAATCAATGTATTCGCTATTTCAATTTAAACCTGCAATTGAAAAAGCCAACGCTCTTACTCAATTATTCAAAGGTGATAAAAGATTTGATAATATTTATAATTCTCTTATAAAGTTCGAACAGATTGAAGAGAAAGAAGAAAAACAGCTTGTGCCAGAAGAAAAGGTAATTAGTATTGAAAAGAATACTGAGTTCACCGGTTATCCGAACAGGTTTGCTTATTTTCTTAACGCTAAAATGTTTGCTTTTCCTGAACAGGATCATACAGATAGAAAATATCTCATTCAATTTGATGAAAAGAAAACATCTTTTGTTGCTGCAGAAATTTCCTTTAAGAATCCTTTTTATAAAAAAACCAACGCAGAAACATCGGCTAAATCTGTCTGGTATCTTAACAATACAATTAAAGGTGAAGTAGATTTCACAATAAAATGTTTTAAAAACAACCAGGTAATTACGTTCATCCAGAATTGGGGGACGGATTTCCCGGGCTTTTGGTTAAAGGGTCAGGGCAAGCTTGAAATTTATGTCGGCGGTGAAAAAGTTCTTGATAAATATTTCCTTATAAGCGATACCGAAATTGTTCATTCAGTTGAAGCTGAAGAGATCTTTGAAAATATAAACAAAGAAGATGAAGCGGTGACTGATACAATGGTTCATCCTAAAAAAGAAATTATATTCGATGCCGAATCACTTTCGAATGTGATGGATAATCTTGATGACTATGTTGGTTTGAACAACGTTAAAAAATCTATAAAGGATTTTATAAGTTACCTTGAATTCGTTAATGAACGAAAGAAACTTGGACTGAAAACAGAATCGGAACTTTCATTTCATTGTGTCTTTTCCGGAAGCCCCGGAACCGGTAAAACATCTGTCGCAAGGTTGCTTGGCAGCATACTCCATTCCATGGGTTTGCTTGAAAAAGGTCATTTGGTTGAGGTTGACAGAAGTTCTCTTGTAGGCCAATACATTGGTGAAACTGCAGTAAAGACAAATAAAATAATTGATGATGCGTTAGGCGGTGTACTTTTTATTGATGATGCAAACACTCTTTATAAAAAAGCTTCGAGTGCACAGGATTTTGGCCAGGAAGCAATCGATACGTTAATTAAAAGAATGGAAATGCAGGGAACTCAGTTTGCAGTTGTTGTTGCCGGTTATACTGAAGAAATGAATTCATTCCTTGATTCTTCACCCGGACTTAAATCAATTTTCAACAGATCATTTTTATTTGAGGATTTTACTCCGGTTGAACTTGTTGAGATTGCTAAACGACTGATTACAAAGGATGACTATAAAATTAACGACTCTGCCGTTATTTTGTTATTAAACGAAATTACACCTGTCTATCGTAAACGAGATAAGAGTTTTGGTAACGCAAAGTATATTAAAAAAATTATTGATACTGCAAAGATCAATCTTGGTAAAAGATATTTGCAGCTTAGCGAAACTGACCGGACTAAAGAAGCAATGACTACGATTACTGATGATGATATCCTGTCAGCATTTGAACTTGATAAACCAAAATCTTTTTCTCTTTCAATTGATGAAGAAGCTTTAACCAAAGCACTTGGTAAACTTAATTCTTTGATCGGTATTGAAAGCGTAAAAAAAGAAGTTAACGAGATGATAAAGATTGCAAGATTCTTTTCATCTTCAGGAAGCGATTACTCAGATAAATTCCAATCGCATATTGTTTTTCTCGGTAATCCCGGCACAGGAAAAACAACCGTAGCAAGAATCTTAAGCGAGATTTATTCTGCTCTTGGAATTTTAGCTAAAGGTCATCTTGTTGAAACTGACAGGCAGGGATTGGTTTCATCTTATGTTGGGCAGACTGCAAAACAAACTACTGATATTATTAACAAGGCAATCGGTGGAACATTATTTATTGATGAGGCTTATTCACTTGTAAAGCAGGATGCATCAAAATCAGATTTCGGACAGGAAGCGATTGATACTTTGTTGAAAAGAATGGAAGACGACCGTGGTAAATTCCTTGTTATTGCAGCCGGTTACACTGAAGAAATGAACGCATTTTTAAATAGTAATCCCGGAATGAAATCCCGTTTCAACAAAACAATATTTTTTGAAGACTACTCCCCCGACGAGCTTGTTCAGATTACCGAGAAAGATTTAAAAGGAAGGAATTACTTTTTAGCAGAAGACACTCTTGCCCAGATTAAGAAGCATTACAATTCATTATACAGAGGAAGAGATAAAACTTTTGGCAACGCAAGGCTTGCAAGAAATCTGGTGGAAACTGCAATAAAAAATCAACTGCTTAGAATGGTAGAAACGGTTGGTAAAACTGATACCTCACTCGATACTAAAGAAATTACGTTTGCAGACATTGAAAGTATAATTAAACCTGAGCAGCGTAAGATTGTTAAAGTTGAAGGTGATACTGTACTGTTAGGTAAATATCTTGATGAACTAAACAGCCTAACCGGATTGGATTCGGTTAAAAAGTCTGTTGAAAAATTAATTAACAGTCTGAAGGTTACACAACTAAGACAAAAGCGCGGTTTTAATATTCTTGAAAAGAATTTGCATTCGGTGTTTACCGGAAATCCCGGTACTGGTAAAACTACTGTTGCTAGACTACTGAGTAAAATTTATAAAGAGATGGGCCTGCTGGAAAAAGGTCATCTTGTTGAAGTTAAACGTTCGGATCTTGTAGCGGGTTACCAGGGACAAACAGCTATAAAAACTGAAAAGATAATTAAGCAGGCTTTAGGCGGTACCTTGTTTATTGATGAAGCTTATACTTTATCGAGAGGTACTTCCGATTTTGGACAGGAAGCAATTGACACTTTGTTAAAAGAGATGGAAGACAACAGGGATAAATTAGTTGTAATTGTTGCCGGGTATCCTGCAGAGATGGATCATTTTCTAAAATCAAACCCTGGGCTGCATTCGCGCTTTACAAACTTTTTTGAATTTGAGGATTACAACCCGCGGCAACTTTTGGAAATTGCTGCCGAGATGGCTAATACCAATGGTTACAGGCTTGATGAAGGTGCATTACAAACAATGCTTGATATTTTCGATAACCTTTATAAAAAACGGGATAAGAATTTCGGCAACGCACGCACTGCAAGAAATATTCTTTACAAGGCAATAAGCAGTCAGGAAGAGCGCATCTCCAATATTTTCAATTGCAGTGATGAAGAACTGATCACAATTATTTATGAAGATGTGGAAAAAATCTCAGGTACTGAGTCTTCTACTTCTTAAGTGCTTCACCAAATGTAATTATATGCCCGTCATAATCTTTTATTGAAAACTCTTTTGTTCCCCATAAAGTCTGATGCAGTTCTTTTACAACCTGAGAAAAAGAAATTGCTTTTTCATAAACAAGCAGTATATCGTTCACTTCAATATATAAGTTGAATCCGCCTGTCATATCCTTATCTATCAACTCAGGAAATTCTTCGATCATAGATTCCTTACGTTGAAGCATTATCTCAAGGTTGCCTTTTGACAGAATTGCAAAATCAATGTTTGTAGTGTCGGGATAAACTACAGTTAAATCCAGGTCAAGGATCCTCTTGTAAAATTTAATTGAAGCATTAATGTCGGATGTCATCAGGTTGGCTGATATTTTTTTGAAGTTACTCTTTTCTTTTGTAACTCTCCCTTTAAATTTTTTATTCAGTCCTTCATCAGAATGCCTGATGCAGCCTGCAAATACCATACTTAGAAATATCAAAAGAATTACAAATCGTTTCAACTTAAGCTCCGTTAAAAATATATTATGCGAACATGATTACTTTATTTATTTTTCTGGCTATAAATCCTGCTAACCTTGTTGAGTATTTTAATGGCAAAAACCTGCTTAATTTAATCATTGTTTTATTGATTATACCGTGAACAACCGAGGGCTTTTTACCCAAAGCATTAATTGCAGTTCTTACAACATTCTCGGGTTCGTCAACTATTAATCTGGAGTTTGACTTCCCTGTTCTTAAAAATTCTGTTCTTGTTCCTCCGGGCGAGACCGACAACACATCGATGTTATATTTTTTCAGTTCATACCATAAACCGCTACCCATCATCAGGTTAAATGATTTGGAGGCGGCATAAGTTGAAATAAAAGGATTTGGTTGAAACGCAACGATTGAACCAAGAAATATTATTGCTCCTTTTTTATTCTTAATCATTCCTTTCACGAAGTGATGAGTTGATATTAATGGAGCAAGGCAATTCAGTTTAACTAAATCAATTTCTTTTTCAGTTG
>CAZIDB010000027.1:0-16067 GCA_964537965.1 uncultured Melioribacter sp.
CAAATATTTCTTTAGGTGATTCTACAAGAACGGAAGGGAGGGAAAGCTCGTTATGGGAAACTATCTTGTTATCAGAATAGCGTAAATCAATTTTAGGTTTAAAAATTTTTACGTTTTGTTTTGCGATTTGTGCCCGTCTTAAACGGCGGATAAGCTCTTCTGTTTTTCCGCTGAACATGCATCCTGCAATAACCTCAATCCAGCCTGTATCTTTAGGCATTAAATGAGCTGAGTAATCCATAACAATATTTCTCCCGCCAAAAATCTTTTCGGCATATTCCTTTAAAGGAATGTTGAATCAATTGAATATTAAAATTTATTTATTTGCCAGTTTCTTTAACCTTTCATCACCAAAAGCCAATGGAATAAGCTCTGATAATTTTTTTATCATTATTTCATTTTTATGATTTATAAAAACAATATCAATATCACCGCAAAGATCCCAAAGCACTTGCCTGCAAGCACCGCAGGGTGGACAAAAATCAGGGTCATCACTTGCAAGCGCAAGAGCAGTGAATTTTCTTTCTCCTTCAGAGATTGCTTTAAATGCTGCTGTTCTTTCTGCACACATAGTTAAACCAAATGAAGAAGTCTCTACGTTAACGCCTGTATAAATTTTACCGTCTTCAGTTAACAAAGCAGCTCCAACATGGAATTTGGAGTAAGGCGCATAAGCGTTCTGTTTTACTTCAACTGCTTTTGCAGCAAGAAAATTATAATCCATAGAATTATTTTTTTATTATTTCTTTTACTTTATTAATTATATATCCGTTTTGAATAAACGGATAAAGATTTTTACCAGGACAAAGAGTTTCAGCATAATCCTTATGACCTTTGATAGTCTCAGGATCTATCTGGTATTTTTTACAGCAATAGGCTGCAAGTTTTATTAGGGCATTTAGTTGAACTTCAGGTAATTCCTGTTCTTCGAAATTTCCCATGCAGGTTAAAAGCAAATGACCTGATGGATCATAAGTAGTATTTGTTTCTCCGGCAGTATAAACGTTCCTGCCTTCATAAATATTTCCATCAAGATCAATTAAAAAATGATACGGAATATCCGACCAGTTGCGGTCTGGTCCCATGCACCATACCTGAGTTCTCTTTATTTTATCAGCAGCATTTTCTTTAGGATCAAGGTATTCACCTTCATGGTGAATTGTTATTCTTCCAGGTAAATGAGTTGCAAATGGTTTGGGTGGATTTGCATTCCATGCTGCTCTTGGTAAAATTTTTATTTCAGTATCATCCTTATTTGTAAGCGAACCTGAAGATGAACAGCTTAAAAAGGTAACGGAGAATGTTGCAATTATGAAAAGCAATTTTAATAATTTCATTAGTAACTCAGGAATATTTAATTGGATTTAATCCAAAATATTTTCTTATAAAACCAATTTGCCCAATATGATATGATTCGTGTTCAAGCAGAAATGTAATTCCACCAAGAACAGTTCTGTCTTCAATGGGAAATTTATTTGTTAATTGTTTTGAGATTGCCTCATTATCAAGTTTACTGAACTGCACAGATATTTTTGAAGTGATATTTTCAAAAGAATCCATAAGGTCAACCATCGGCGGGTATTGGTTAAACTCTTCTATTGATTGTACTTTTTCAAAAATATCCTTAAATGGACATACATCAATTAAACCGATTATTCCCGCTAAAAAAAATCTTGCATCAACAATGTGGCATAACAAAAATTTAATTGAATTAGTATTCTGGCTAACACGTTTTTCTGCAAGTTCATCATTTACATTATCAACGGCACTTTTAATAAGCCGTGTGTTTAAAACAAGAATTGTATCCAGTGGTTTAAGTGATGAATACATTAAAGAGATTAACCTTTATACTTATAACCTTTAACCGGTTCTCTGATTGTTAAAACAGGACAGGGAGCCTTTCTTACAACTTTTTCTGCGGTGCTTCCGAATAATACATGTTCAATACCGGTATGCCCATGCGTGGCAATAATTATCAGGTCAATATCTTCTTCCAGTGCAGTTTCAACTATTTCAACAAAAGGTTTACCTGTTTTAATAATTGAAACGACTTCCAATCCTGTAATTTCTCTTTTAGCAAGCTGCTCAAGTTCTTCTTTAGCACGTGCGTTCATATCTACATCCACAGACGGTAATGCAACCTGACCCATACTAAAATCAGCCGGATAAATTACAGGTTCAATTACATAGATGAGATAAATTTTAGCATTAAAAGTTGCTGCAAACTTAGCAGCATATTTTAAAGCATTTTTAGAATAATCCGAAAAATCGATAGGTACAAGAATTTTACTTACCTGAAGTTCCATTATTTTTCCTCCTTTATTCTATTGAGTGATTGAACATAAAGAGTAAAAAAGTCATCATTAATACTTCGTAATCTTGTTGCAACAATCTGGGAAATCCCCCGGATAATTTTTATTCCTTTCTTTGGGTACTTTGCAATAAATTCATCCAGGTCAGGTTTGAAAATTACTGCAAGCTTTGAACTGGATGTTGCAATTGCAGAAGCAGATCTGCCGTCATCATCCAACAAAGCCAGTTCACCAAAGAAATCTCCTGTAATAAATCTTGAAAGCATATACTTGTGTTCTTTATCTAGTTGTCTTTCAATTATAATTTCACCTTCAATAATAATATAAAGACCTATACCCGGATCACCCTGGTAAAAAATATACTCGTTTGCGGCATAAGCCCGGTTATGAATAATTGTAAGAAGCAGGTCTAAATCTCTTGAAGTAAACTCGCTGAACAAGGGCATAATAGAAAGCATATCTTTTAACTGACCACGGTGAGTAGTTTGTTTAAAAAGGTTTGCCCAAAAGCTGCTTGATTTCATAACCGGTTTTAAATCCTGCATTTTATCCCTCAGTTAAAAATTCCTGATTCGGCAATTCTCCAGATTTTCTGGCAGGGGAAATTATTTTCATACAAAGCTCTTCCAACAATCACTGAATCGATACCGCTTGACATATGAGCCTGAACTTTAAATAAATCATCTTTATTTTTAATTCCACCTGATAAAGTAACTTTACACCCTGTAATTTGGGCAATAATTCTGGAAACTTCAACATTAGGGCCTAACATCATTCCATTTGTTTTAACATCTGTAATTACTAATCTGTCAATACCAATGTTTTTAAATTCCTGTGCAATTTTAACCGGAGAAATTCCTGTCCTGAATTTTCTTCCGTGGTAAACAACTTCGTAGTCAAAAAAATCAATTGCGGCAACAAAATGTTTAGGTCCAAGCGCTTCAAAAATTTTTTTAAACTCAGTAATATTATCATAATAAAGACTGCCAATCACAATTCTGTAAATACCAATATCAATTGCGCGTTTAGCATCATCAAGTGTTCTTATTCCACCGCCAAGCTGAATAGGAATGACAACCGACTTACACATTTGCTCAATTATATCAAGGTTTCTTCCTTTCTCATCCCAGATTGCATCATGATCAACTACGTGAATACACTTTGCATTTTCTGCACGCCACAGCAAAGCGGCATCAATAGGATTATCCCCGTACTCAGCAACATCAAGTTCCGGAATACCCTGAACTATCCGAACAGTCTTTCCATTTTTAATATCAATTGAAGGAATTACAAGAAGACGTTGCATTATAATTTCCAGACTCCGTTATTTTTAGCGACTTTTTTCCCGATAATCATTTTCTGAATTTCACTTGTGCCTTCGAATATTCTTAATATCCGCGCATCACGGTAAAACTTTTCAATTGGTAATTCACGAGAGAAACCCATACCGCCATGAATCTGCAAAGCTTTATCTGCAACTTCGGCTACGGCTTCTGAGCAAAATAGTTTTACCATCGCTGCTTCAAATGAAGCATCTTTATGCCTGTCGTATTTTAAAGCTGCCCGGTATAAAAGACTCTCCATTGCATAAATTTTTGTTGACATATCAGCTAACATAAACTGAATTCCCTGGAAATGGGAAATTGCCTGGCCGAATTGTTTACGCTGGTTAGCATACTTAGAAGCAATCTCCATCATCTCTTTTGAAGCACCGACACAGCAGGCGCCAATGCAAAGTCTGCCAGCATCCAACGTATGCATAGCAGTAATAAAACCTCTGCCTTCAACTCCAATAAGATTCTCTTTAGGCACTTCAACATTTTCAAATGTTATACTATTTGTAACACTTCCACGAATGCCAAGTTTCTTTTCTTTTGGTCCAATTATAACGCCGGGTGCTTTTGCATCCACAACTAAAGCGGTTATACCTTTTTCTGTTCTGCAGAATACTGAAAGAATGTCAGCAATACCGGCATTAGTTATCCAGATTTTAGTGCCATTTAAAATCCATTTATCGCTGACAAGTTTAGCGGAAGTCTTAAGACTGTTGGCATCGGAACCGGATTCAGGTTCAGTTAAACAAAAAGCTGCAATTTTTTCGCCTGAAGTTAATTGCGGAAGATATTTTTTCTTTAATTCCTCTGATCCGCCTATAAATATCGCGTTGGTTCCAATTGATTGATGTGCGCCTATTAGTGTTGCAGTTGAACCGCATGCTCTTGTTACTTCTTCTTCTGCAATACAAAAACCAAAAATTCCAAAACCTCCTCCGCCGTATTCTTCCGGAAACAAGGTGCCTAATAAACCAAGTTCACCAAGCTTTTTAACCAGTTCTTTTGGAATTTCTTCATCTTCATCTATTTTTTTAGCAAGTGGGCGGATTTCGCTATCCGTAAAATCCCTTACCATTTCACGGAGCATTTTTAATTCGTCTGTTAAACTAAAATCCATTTATCATTCACATTTTTGTTGTAAGATTATTTGATTCTAAAAAATCCGGTTACAATATAAAAATTATTTCTTCAAATTTGGTAATATTTTCTTTACCTCCTTTGTAATTATTATTTTCGTTTTAAGTCTGAAGTTACTTTCCTGTGTAATATAAACACAATCTAACCTGCTTATGAAACAAATCTTCGGAAATGTTACTGATAAAAAGCTGTTTTGTTATTCTTCTTTTTATACCTCTGTTTAAAAAAGAAGCTTAAGTTGAATTTTAGAAAAATATTTGATTCCCGCCTAATTCTTGATTTTTCTAATGTTAATAGGCATATTTGCGTATGCTAAAGAGTGATGTACAGCTAAAACTGCCGGATAAAGAAACTTTAGACATAACTGTTTATGGTGAAGAACGGGATTGCAATAAATGTATTTTGATAGTTCATGGATTTAAAGGATTTAAGGATTGGGGATTTATTCCCCATACTGCTAACTATTTAGCAGAGAAAGGATTCTTTGTTCTTACATTTAATTTTTCGCATAACGGAATTGGAAAGCATCCGGAAAAATTTAGCGAATTAGATAAATTTGCTAAAAATACATATTCACGTGAAGTGTTTGAAACCGGCGAAATGATTGATGCCTATTTACGCGAATATTTTTGTATGCCTCATTTTCCAAAGATCGGTTTGTTAGGTCATAGCCGTGGTGGTGCTATTTCTCTGCTAAGCGCACTTAACAGAGCGGAAGTTAAATCGGTAGCACTTTGGGCATCAATTGCAAAGTTAGATCGGTATTCCGCAAGACAAAAAGAGGAATGGCGAAATCACGGTTTTATGGAAGTGTTAAATCAAAGAACTGGTCAGATGATGAGGATGAATGCTTCTTTTCTTGATGACTTAGATATAAATGCGGAAAAATTAAATCTGGAAAATGCAGTAAGTAATCTTAATAAGCCTTTACTTATTTTGCACGGCGAGCAGGATCTTGCAGTTCCTATTTCTGAAGCTGAAGAAATTTACGGCTGGGCAGATAAAAAGAATACGGAAATTTTTAAGATAGAAGCTACCGGTCATACGTTTGGAATACAGCATCCATTTGAAGGCAGCAACGATAAATTCGATATAGTACTGGAAAAAACATATAATTTTTTTATAAATACTCTAAACTAATGTGGAGAAAAAATGTCTGCAAAAGAACTAATTAAGACGAATGTAATTGAAAAGTATTTTAATAAATTACTTTCTAAAGAAATTACCTGGATAGGTATATTTTCAATATTAACTGCTTTAGCAGCCCAGGTTGCTGTTCCAACACAACCTGTTCCATTTACGCTTCAAACAATGCTTGTACTTTTATCAGGTGCATTTTTGGGCTCAAGAAACGGTGCTTATAGCCAGGTACTTTATCTTTTGGTTGGTGCAATCGGTGTTCCTGTTTTTTCTAATCTTTCGTTTGGTATCAATGTTTTGTTTGGACCAACCGGCGGTTATCTTTTAGCTTTTCCTGTAGCTGCATACCTAACCGGCAGAATAATTGAAATGAAAAGAAATTCCTTCACAGTAATTTTTTCAATGGTACTAAGCAGTACGGTGATTCTTTTAGTTGGAGCAAGTTACTTAACAACATTTTATAATGGTAATTTCAACCAGGCATTCTTTGCCGGTGCTGTTATCTTTTCTGTCTGGGATATAATTAAAATTTCTGCTGCTGCAAGTATTTATTATTCAGTTAGCAAAAGATATCCCAAACTGCCAAAGTAATTTGTTTAATTTTATCTGAATACCATGGATGTAAAAAATATAATTTTCATTTTAGTTTTTGTTGTAACCTTTGTACTCTTCTATTTTTCCATGAGAAGGAAGATTAAATTCCTATTAGTTGGCAAAAAAGAAAACAGATTTGATAAAGTTGCTGAAAGGCTTAAGAATGTATTAACTATCGCTTTTGGTCAAACGAAATTACTGCGTGATCCTGTTGCCGGAATAATTCACTTTTTTATCTTCTGGGGATTTATGCTTTTTATTATTGCTGTTTTAGAAAGTATAATCCAGGGTTTTTATTCTCCGTTTAACTTTTCATTTTTAGGACCATTATACAGCCTTATAACACTTGTACAGGATGTATTTGGTGTATTTGTAATTGTTTCCGTACTATGGGCATTATACAGAAGATACATTCTGAAAATTCAAAGATTGGAAGTTGGAAAGAAAGGGAAGATAGATGCAACAATAATTCTTTCTCTTATTTTGTTAGTTGTTGTTTCTATGTTCGGAATGAATTTTTCATCTATTGCTTTAAATGGATTTACAATCGGGCATTCCGAATTAAGACCAATATCAATTACTTTAGCACCGATTTTTTACCCGCATAATTCAACCGGCGCTGAATTTTATTTTGAAATATTCTGGTGGATGCACATCATAGTTGTATTTTCATTTTTGAATTTCCTGCCTCATTCCAAACATTTTCACGTCATAACTTCAATTCCAAACGTTTATTTCTCAAGACTTAAAGAGAATAAAAATTTTCTTAAATCAATTAATCTTGAAGACGAAAGCATTGAAGTTTACGGCGCATCAGACATTGAGCATTTTACCTGGAAACAGCTTTTAGATGGTTACACTTGTACAGAATGCGGAAGATGTACTTCAGTTTGCCCGGCAGCTAATACCGGTAAAAAACTATCTCCTAGAGAAATAATCGTTAACATCAGGAAAAGGACTGAAGAAAAAGCTCCATTAATTTTGGCCAAGACTGAAAGTAATGATTTGCTTGAAAAAACTTTGGTTCATAATTATATAACTGATGAAGAACTATGGGCATGTACAACCTGTATGGCCTGCGTTAAAGAGTGTCCCGTTACAATAGAACATGTTGATGCGATAGTTGATTTGAGAAGAAATCTTGTATTAACAGAATCAGTATTTCCAAGTGAACTAAATCCTGTATTTAAAAGTCTTGAAACTAACTTTACACCTTGGGCATTTAACTGGCAGGACAGGGCAAACTGGGCAGAAGGAATGAACATTAAAACTATGGCAGAGGATTCAAATTGCGATTTGTTGTTCTGGGTTGGCTGTGCCGGTTCTTTTGATGCCCGCTATCAAAAAGTTAGCAAAGCCTTTGCTTTTTTGATGCAAAAAGCTAATATTGAATTCAGAATTCTGGGCTCTGAGGAAAAATGCAATGGCGATACGGCAAGAAGGTTAGGTAACGAATATTTAGCACAGATGTTAATCCAGGAAAATGTTCAGACATTGAATGGTTACAACGTTAAAAAGATTGTTACTGCATGTCCTCATTGTTATAATGCGCTAAAGCGCGATTATAAGCAGTTTAACGGCAACTATGAAGTTATTCATCATTCTGAATTAATTAAAGAAATGGTTGATTCCGGAAAAATTAAACTGAAAGATGAATCGATAAATAAGAGATTAACCTTCCACGATTCCTGTTATCTTGGAAGATATAATGATATATATGATTCTCCGCGTTCCCCGTTACAAAAAATAAATGGTTTGCAATTAGTTGAAATGGAACGCAATAAAGATAAAGGTTTTTGCTGCGGAGCGGGCGGTGGTAGAATGTTCCTTGAAGAAACTGAGGGAACAAGAATTAACGAAGAAAGAACCCGTGAAGCTCTTGATACTAAACCGGATATTATTGCTTCGGCTTGTCCTTTCTGTATGACGATGCTTTCAGATGGTGTGAAATCATTTGATAAGTTGGAAGAAGTTGAAGTAAAGGACATTGCTGAAATAGTTTTAGAAAATACAATTTAACAACTATCAATTGGAGGACCGAATGAAAGAAAAATATGAAGAACTGGTAAAATTTGTCCAGAGTCTTGAAACTGACCTGCATAAATTTGTTGACAAAGGTCAGGCTGCTGCTGGTACAAGACTTAGAAAAGGTTTAAGCGATTTAAAGCGCAAAGCTCAGGATATGAGAAATATGGTTCAGGATATTAAATCTGAACGTAAATCAGAAAAACCTGAAGAAAAGTTATAACCAACCAAAACCCCGATTCTTATCGGGGTTTTTCTTTTTGGGGATTATTCAGTATTATAAAAGTGGGTCGCCCTTTGAAAGTTTTTATTAAGAATCTCAAGGTTTGACCTATGCGGGAAATTATTTCCTCTATTAATAAGACTCTTTGATGAATTCTGGTTTGTAACGCAGCCTATAATTTTAGGGAAGGGGAAAAGACTATTCTCTTCATTAAAGGAAAGAATTGACCTTAAGCTTCTTGGTACAAAAACATTTCAATCCGGGGTTGTTGTGCTTCATTATTCAATATAAACTGGTGGATGAAATTAGATAAAGTAGACCATCTGCTCATTAAAGTTGATTGACATACAGAATTTATATCGATATCTTTGCTGTAAGATGAAATGAGTAATTGATATGACAACAGTAAAAATATCACCCAAATATCAGGTTGTAATTCCGAAGGAAATACGGAAGAAACTGAATCTTAAACCAGGGCAGAAAATGCAGATTTTAGATTTCGGTGAAAGGATTGAATTCATCCTTTTAAAAAATATAAGAGAAGCACGTGGTTTTTTGAAAGGAATTGATCTTTCATTAGTACGTGAGGAGGATAGAATATGAATTTGGTCGATTCCTCCGGGTGGCTTGAGTATTTAGCAGACTGTAAAAATGCAAAATTCTTTGCACCTGCAATTGAAAATACTGATGAGTTAATTGTATCTGTTGTGAATATTTTTGAAATCTATAAGAAGGTGCTAAAAGAGAGAGATGAAAATTCTGCTATCCAGGTTATTGGATTAATGCAACAGGCCAAAGTAATTGACATTTCTCCATCAATTGCTATTGAGGCGGCAAAGTACAGCCATCAATATAAAATTCCAATGGCCGATAGCTTAATTTACGCAACGGCAAAAATGAATGACGCGATTGTCTGGACACAAGATGTTGATTTTAAAAATCTGGACGGAGTAAAATATTTCAAGAAGAATTCATAACACGGGAATTTAATTTGTCAAAATCAAATAAACCATTTGTATTAAAATATCTGTCTACGCGTTTGTTCTGGAGCGGTGGAATAATTTCATTCCCCATTTTGCTATTGTTACTTTTCTCTTCATTTATATTTTCATTCAAGGCACTAATAAAAGAAAGAAACAATTATCAACCTGCTAAGGATTCAGTTGTTACTTTAACTTTATCTTTTGTTGGAGATTTGATGTGCCACGGTCCGCAATATCAGTCAGCCAAAGCTGGCAAGGATTCATTCGATTTCAAACCCGTGTATAAATTTATTAAAGAGTACTTATCGTCATCAGATTTTACTTTCGGAAATCTGGAAACTGTTACTGCCGGAAGAGAACAAAAATTCTCTGGCTATCCAATGTTTAATTCGCCTGATGAATACCTTGACGCCCTTAAATTTGCCGGATTTGATTTTTTCTTCACATCAAATAATCATTCACTTGACAGAAGCGAAACAGGAATTTTGAAAACACTTGAAAAATTAAGAGCGCTGGGAATTCAATCAACAGGTACTTTTAGTAGTCAAAGGGACAGGGATTCTATCTGTATAATTTCCAAGGATGGATTTACCATTGCCATACTTTCGTTTAGTTACGGCACAAACGGAAATGTCATTCCGAAGGGTAAGGATTACCTTGTAAATCTTATTAAAGATGAATTGATAAAGAAAGATATTGATTCGGCAAAAGCTGAAAAACCGGATTTGATTCTGTGCTATTTTCATTTTGGAGATGAATATAAACGATATCCTAATCAATTCCAATTTGATGTTGTGAAGAAAACGATTGAGATTGGTGCAGACATAATTATTGCAAGTCATCCGCATGTAATTCAGCCGGTAAAGTTTTATAGTAATCCAAATTCAAAACTGGATTCTACTTTTGTCGCTTTTTCTTTGGGTAATTTTATTTCAAACCAGCGTGAAAGGTATAAAGATGCCGGGGTAGTCCTTAATCTTCAATTAGAAAAAAATGTAACACAGGAAAAACTTTCCTATAAGGATGTTTCATATATACCTACATGGGTTTTCAAAGGTTTTGCAGAAGGGAAGAATCAGTATTTTATTTTACCTCTAACTTCTGAAGTGCCTGATTCAACTTTTAGCTTTCTCTCAATCAATGATAGAAAGAAAATGACACAGGCTTTCATGGACACAAAACAAATCCTGCATAAAAATATTTCTGAAAAATGAAAATCCCTCCCTCGACTCCGCTCGGAACGAAACATTAAACAGAAATAACAAATATCATTATTACGCTATTCGTAATTGAGTTCTGCCGTAAGTATTTCGGAAATCCATCGATGCCCGACTGATGAAAAATGGATCCCATCGCCAAATAAATACAATGACTTTGAATGAATACTCTCACCAACCATAAATGCATGTGTCTCTACAACTCTTATATTCTTTTCTTCAAGATATTTTTTCATTAACTCCTGCGGCTGGTAATTATCTCTTTCACGGAGCTGGTATTCATAAGGCAACAGTACCACCATAAATTCAACCTTATTCATTAAACACTTACGGTTAAGCTCTGCTATTGAATTAACGGCATTTTTGAATAAAGATGAATCCGGTGAATAAAATTGTTTATCGAATTCAAAATAATTCTTCTGCCTGTCTGAGACGTAAGATTTAATAAAAGTATAAAGCCTGCTGTTCCATCTTAGCCAGGTAAGAATATCATTAAAGAAATACCTGATGCCTCCACCCGGAGATTCATATTCCATTACTTCACCAGAATAAATATCATTTAAGCACCAACAGAGTGCAATTTTCTGCAATTGGAAATCTTGTTTTCTTTTTAAGTAATAATCAATAACATTTTTATAATCTCTCAGTGAGTAACCGAAATAACCCGAGTTCAGAATGTTAACATTTTTATTTTGTTCCTGTAAACCAAAAGCAAAAGTTGAATCAGATTCAACGCCTAAACCCATTGTAACAGAATCACCAATAAGGAGCCAGCTAACTTTGGTATTATCGTTTGGAATTTTGGTCTGACGTAAACCATATTCATCTATTGAAATTTCAACCCCGTTGGATATTCCTTTAGAATTCGGTTTAAACCCTGGCGAATCATTATAAGCATTTTCTTTAATCAACTCTTTGTCAGTTCCCTGAGATTTTATTTCAGGATGCAGAATTCTCACAAAAAATTCTAGTAATAATAGAATTATTATTACCGCAATTATGTTATACAATACAAGGGTAATTACTCTTTTCATTTTAACATAACTAATGTTTATGATTTATTAGCTAAAAGTTAATTAAACGAAAGAAAAAGCCCTAATTTTTTTTTAATTTTGAATTACAAAACCAAAATAATAAGAGGGAAAAATTGAGTTACAATATTACATTAATTCCGGGAGATGGAATTGGTCCGGATATAACATCTGCTGCTATAAAAGTAATTGAACATTCAGGTGTAAAAGTCAACTGGGATGTTCAGATTGCCGGCTTACCAGCAATTGAGAAATTTAAAGATCCGCTTCCTCAGGAAACTCTTGATTCAATTGCAAGAAATAAAATTGCTTTGAAAGGACCTATTACAACTCCATCTGGGAAAGGATTCAGAAGTGTTAATGTTGCGCTAAGAAAAGAATTTGATCTTTATGTTAATGAACGCCCAGCAAAAACATTTAAAGGAATAAAAACTTTATATGATCATATCGATATGATAATTTTCAGAGAGAACATAGAAGAATTTTATTCAGGCATTGAACATTATATTGATAGCTCAAAATCTGCTGCAGAAACAATTGGCATTGTAACAAGAAAAGGTTCAGAAAGAATTATCAGGTATGCTTTTGAGAATGCAAAAAAGTATGGAAGGAAAAAAGTTACCGCAGTTCATAAAGCGAACATTCTGAAATATACGGGGGGATTATTCCTTGATGTTGCAAAAGAGATTGCATTGGAATATCCTGAGATCGAGTTTAATGATAAAATTATTGATAACATGGCAATGCAGATGGTACTTAATCCTTACCAGTTTGATGTTGTTGTTACTACAAATTTGTTCGGTGATATACTTTCCGATCTTGCAAGCGGCTTAGTTGGTGGTTTAGGTTTAGCGCCCGGTGCAAACATTGGTTATGATATAGCAATTTATGAAGCCGTTCATGGTTCAGCCCCGGATATAGCAGGAAAGAACCTGGCTAATCCTTGCGCGTTAATCCTCGCTTCTTGTATTATGCTTACAAATCTTGGAGAGAAAGAAGCCGCTAAAAAAATTGAAGCATCTGTTGCGAATATAATCGAAGAAGGTAAGTTTGTAACAAAAGATATTAATCCGGTTAATTATGTTGGAACGAATGAGATTACCGATGCAATTCTGCGGGAGATGGATAAACTATAAATGAAAAACAGGTCAGCTCTTACAATAGCATTCGTAACAGTCTTTATTGATCTGATGGGCTTCGGAATACTTATACCAATACTTCCGTCTTTTGCTAACAGGGAATTGGGAATATCCGAATTTGGAATTGGAGTTATTGTTGCCTCCTTTTCTTTTGTACAGTTTATTTTTAATCCTGTATTAGGAAAATTATCCGATAGGATCGGCAGAAAACCAATCATGCTTGTATCGTTGCTTATTAGTTCAGCATCATACGTCATCTTTGCATTTTCACATTCATTCGCTCTTTTATTAATCTCAAGAGTATTAGCCGGTTTGGGTGGAAGTAATATTGCAGTTGCACAGGCTTATATTGCAGATGTTACAGAAAAACATGAACGTGCAAAAGGAATGGGTCTAATTGGTGTAGCATTCGGAATGGGTTTCGTATTCGGACCGATAATTGGCGGAGTACTCTCAAAATTTGGTTATGCGGCTCCGGGAATAGGCAGCGCAAGTTTATCATTCATCGCCTTCTTGTATGCAGTTATTTTTCTTAAAGAAACAGTCACGGATAAGCATCATCCTTCTGCAAGAAAATCAATTAGAGTATTTGATTTGAACGCATGGATATCAACATTAAAAATTCCTGGTGTTGGATTGCTTATTGTAATCTTCTTTATAATCACTTTTTCCATGGCGAATATTTACGGAACATTTGCTTTGCTTGGTTATAAAGTTTATTCCTTGTCTGATCAGCAGATAGGTTATATGTTTGGATTCACTGGAATCATCAGTTCACTTATTCAGGGCGGATTTATCAGGTTATTGTCAGAAAAAATTTCGGAAAAATTTCTTATAGTTATCGGCACCTTTTCAATGGCATTCGGACTTGGATTAATTCCATACGGAGGTAATATCTGGGGACTTGCATTTGTTTTAGTGTTTCAGGCTATAGGAACCGGAATACTTCAACCGACTGTTTTAAGTATGATCTCAAAATACTCGCCGGATAAAGAGCAGGGAGCAATTCTTGGAATCAACCAATCATTGTCTGCTTTAGCAAGAGTACTTGGTCCTTTGTGGGGTGGTTTCTCATACGAAATGATTGGGTATCAATTTCCATTTTTAACAGGTGGAATTATAATGTTGTTTACTTTCCTGTTTAGTGTATCTAAATTACGGGTGCAAAAATCAAACTAAGTGTTTTAATGTTTTAATAAGAATATGTTAAAAATAAACGATATAGAAATAAATAATGCTTTGCTTTTAGCTCCAATGGAAGATGTTACGGATATCTCCTTCAGAAATATCTGTAAGGAAATGGGAGCAGATATTGTCTACACGGAATTTGTCAATTGCGAAGGTCTGATTCGTTCTAATGAAAAGACAAAAAAGAAATTAAAGATAACCGAAAAAGAGAGACCTGTTGGTATACAAATTTACGGGGAAAATCTTGATTCGATGGTTTATGCGGCAAAGATTGCTGAAGAAGAAAATCCGGATTTAATTGATATAAATGCAGGTTGCTGGGTTAAGAAAATAGCTAACAGGGGAGCCGGTGCTGGTTTGTTAAAAGATCCACCATACATGCAGAAGATGGTTAAAACAATTATAGATGCGGTAAAGAAACCTGTTACTGTTAAAACAAGAATTGGCTGGGATAACGAAAGCATTGCTATTCTTGATGTTGCTAAAAGAATGGAAGATGTTGGCGTTAAAGCTTTAACAGTTCATTGCAGAACAAGGCAGCAGGGTCATTCAGGTGAAGTTCAGTATGACTGGATTCCTAAAATAAAAGAGATTATTAAAATACCTGTAATTGTTAACGGAGGAATTTTTACTGCACAGGATGTGAAGGATGTATTCGATAGAACAGGTGCAGACGGTTTAATGATTGCACGTGGCGCTATTGCAAATCCATGGTTGTTTGCAGAAGCCAAACAATTGCTGCAAGACGAAAAAATCACTTTGAATATTACGAGTGAAATGAGAGTACAGATTGCACTTAGACATTTAAAAGATTCGATTGAAGTAAAAGGGGAACGCAGAGCGATACTTGAATTCAGAAAATATTATTCTTCATATCTGAAGGGTTTACATGGAGTGTCTGTTGTTAGACAGGATTTAATGAAGCTAACCGAATATACCCAGGTGGAAGAGCGGTTAAACAGGTTTTTAAGTGAATTAAATGAATACGAACATAAATCAGAAATAATTTGATTTGAAATTAACAAAGTGATGAAGCAGAAAACTATTGTTGATTACATCGCCCGCTTTATTTCAACTTTGTTTGTTCCGCCTGTTACGGCATTGTTTACGTTTACTTATTACTCCTACACTAAGGAAACTGATCCTGATAAAATGATTTTTTCTATTCTGATTTCAACCTTACTGGTTTTTATTTTTCCAATCATCATCTTCATTTATCTAAGAAAGAAAAAAAGAATAAGCGACCTTGACACTAACCTGAATGAGCAGAGAATTCTGCCATACTCTCTTGGAATTTTATTAATGTCCGCCGGAATCATCTGCTCATTTATTTTTCAATTTAATAATGAAATAATCCTGCTGTGGTTAATTCATTTCATTAATATGGTTTTGTTAGTAATAATTACAAGATTCTGGAAAATAAGTGCGCATACATTAGGAGTAGCTATAGCCTTTGGTATTTTTAGTTTTCACTTGCAAGTTGTTCTAACATTAGCTTTGTTTGTGATACTCTTACTTGTCGGATGGTCAAGAATGAGATTAAAGATTCATTCATTTAAACAGGTTTTACTTGGCGGCATACTTGGCTGCACATTAGTTTATTTAATTGAGTTAATAGATTCATTAATTTGAAAGATAGATCCAATGGAAGAAAAGTCTAAATACACAAATGCACTCGAACAGATTGCCGATCTTCTTGAATTTAAAGGTGAAAACCCTTTTAAGATAAATGCTTTCAGAAATG
>CAZIDB010000027.1:16167-30349 GCA_964537965.1 uncultured Melioribacter sp.
AGTGAATTCGGAATTTCTTCAATTGATGAACTTGATGCCTTTTGTAAGCAGGATAAATTAAAATCAATAAAAGGATTCGGAGAAAAGACTCAAACACTTATTTTAAAAGAGATTGAGAGAATTAATTCCACAAAAAATTTTATGCTTATCGATTCTGCATTTCATCTTACAAAAGAAATATCTGACATTCTTGATAAAATAAAATCGATTAAGAAATACAGCGTTACCGGGCAGGTAAGGCGTTCTCTTGAGGTAGTTGATAAAATAGAGTTTATTCTTAGCGTAATTGATCAGGAAAAGTTATTATCAGAATGTAATGCAAATGGATTGATACTCTCCAAAGCAGAATTACCGGTACTTATCTCTGAGCAAAATAATTTATTTAAAGATAATGTCGACTATTACAAGTTGGATAGCCTTAGTGAAGAGATTTATTTTTATATTCTAAAAGAGGATCATGCATTTTCACTCCTCTTATTTATTACAACCGGTTCAGATGATTTTATAAAAGAATTTGAGTTGGATAAATCAGCATCATTTATAAAGGAAGAAGATATATTTTCTAAATCAGGGAATGGATTTATCATACCTGAGATGCGTGAGATTCAATATTACAAGTTAGATAATGGTAAAAGGAAAAATTCTGCACTTGAACAAAATAAATTCAAAGGCTTCTTCCATTTTCACACAAATTTTTCCGATGGTAAAAATACTTTACAGGAAATGGTTAATGCCTGCAAAGATAAAGGATTTCAATATGCAGTTGTTTGTGACCATAGTAAATATGCAATTTATGCAAACGGGTTAAATGAAGAGAGGGTGCTTCTTCAAAAAAAGGAGATTGATGAGGTTTCCGGTAAAACCGGAATAAAAGTTTTTCATGGAATTGAAAGCGATATTCTGAAAGAAGGTGAACTTGATTATGATGATGACTTTCTGAATAATTTTGATTTTGTCGTCGCATCAATTCACTCCAGGTTTCAGATGTCAGAAAATGAAATGACTACAAGAATTATTAAAGCAGTTGAAAATCCGCACACAAATATTTTAGGCCATCCAACAGGTAGATTGTTGCTGAGACGTGATGGATACAAAACAGACATAATAAAAATAATTGATGCCTGTGTCGCTAATAAAGTAGCTATCGAAATTAACTCTCATCCGCAAAGATTAGACCTTGACTGGAGAAATATTTACTATGCACGGAATAAAGGCTGTATGTTTTCCATTAATCCGGATGCACATTCGGTACATGAAATTGATTTGATAAAATACGGTATTAGCATTGCAAGAAAAGGCGGAATTCAACCGGAAGAAGTTTTAAACTGCCTGCCACTTAATGAATTTCTGAACTACCTGAAAGAAAGGAAGAAATAATTTATAACTCAGGAGAATATAAATGTTATCTGAACAAGAACTTAAAAAACTAATCCGCAGTGTACCTGACTTTCCTAAAAAAGGAATTATGTTCCGGGATATAACAACACTGATAAAAGATAAACAGGGCTTATCTTCAACACTTGAGCAATTACTTGCTAAGCTTGGAGATAAAAAAATTGATAAAGTTGTTGGCATTGAATCACGTGGATTTATTTTTGGTGCTCTGCTTGCAGAAAAATTAGCCGCGGGATTCGTACCGGTTAGAAAACCCGGAAAACTTCCGGCAGAAAAGATAAGTGAATCATATTCACTAGAATACGGGCAGGACTCGATTGAGATTCACTCAGATTCAATTGAACCCGGAGATAAAGTTTTAATTCATGATGATCTGCTTGCAACCGGTGGCACAATGGAAGCTGCCTGCAAATTAATTGAGAAACTGAAAGGTGAAATTGTTCAGGTATCATTCATTGTTGAGCTTACATTTTTGAACGGCAGAGAAAAACTAAATAAGTATGATGTGAGTTCTTTAATAAGTTATGCAGATGAAAATTAAAGGGCGAATCTCTTCGCCCTTTCTTATTAATCTTTATTTTATAAGTGTTTCGGGATTCAGGTAAGGGGCTTCAATATCTTTGAAGTAGTTTACTGTACCAACTTTTAATTCCACAGTGGCAGCATCATCGCATACAATTATACCGTGCGGATGTGTTTGTAATGCGCTTACTGTCCACATATGATTTACACCTTCCTCAACCACTTTTGCCAATGCACGGGATTTATTGTGCCCGTTAATAATAATCATTACCTGTTCGGAATCTAATACTGTTTTAACTCCAACAGTTAAAGCTTGTTTAGGTACTTTGTTTATGTCATTATCAAAAAATCTTGAATTAGCAATAATCGTATCCATTGTTAAAGTTTTCAATCTTGTTCTTGAACCAAGTGAAGAACCGGGTTCGTTGAATGCGATATGACCATCCGGACCAATACCACCAACAAATAATTTGATTCCTCCCATGGATGCAATTTTCTTTTCATAATCGACACATTCTTTTTCAAGATTCTTAGAATTTCCGTTTAGAATGTTTACGTTTTTCTTTTGGATATCTATGTGACTAAAGAAGTTATTCCACATAAATGAATGATAACTCTCCGGATGATCTTCCGGCAGATTTACATATTCGTCCATATTAAAAGTAACTACATTCTTAAACGAAACGACGCCGCTTTTGTTTAGTTTGATTAATTCCCTGTACATTCCAAGAGGTGAAGACCCCGTTGGCAAACCTAAAACAAACGGTTTCTTTGGTGTCGGTTTGAAATCAAGAATTTGTCCTGCAACGTAATTGGCAGCCCATTTAGATACGAGATCATAATTCTGTTGAATGATAAGACGCATAGAACTCCTCCGGATTAAATGATGAAAGAATGAAATTCACTGCCGAAAATACAAAGCGGTTTATAAAAGGTAAAGGATTATTTTTAAGAAAATTACTCTGAGATAAATTCGCATCCTACAGGTATCTCTGGTTTAACAAGTAAAACTTCTTCTTTTAATAATGAAACTGCGCCAATCTCCATTCCTTTCTTTTTTACTACATATTTCTTAAAAGTATAACTTACAGGTGCTAACCCGGCAGTTTTAGCTTTACTGTGGTAAGCTGCAATTGATGCGGCTTTTTTAAGAACGAATTTTGGAATTGCTTCCTTAGAGTTTTCTACACGAAGTACAGTATGCGAGCCGGAGACGCTTCTTGCATGGAACCAGAAATCGTTTTGCTTGGCAAATTTAGTAGTTAGTTCATCATTGTTTTTACTATTTCGCCCAACAAACAAATGATACTTTCCATCGATTAAATAGTGTTTAAAATTATACTGTTCTTCTTTTGCCTGTTTTTCACTACCTGGTTTTATTTTTAATTCGTCCATAATTTTTTGTAAATCGTTAACTGATTCTGAACTTTTAAATTTTTCCTGTGTTGCAAGAAGTTTATTGTACTTCTTAAGTGAATCCTGGAAAACAATGTTGTAATGTTTCAACTTCTCCTTTTCATCTCTCGCTTTTTCAAAATACTTATCGATGTTCTGCTTGGGAGAAAGAGTAGGATCGAGTTTAGCAATAAAATGTTTCTCCTTGTCATCGCTGTTCATTTCAAGCCGGGTCATTCCTTTTTTAATGTTATGAATATTAATCAAAAGGTAATTTCCTGTTTCTCTGTATTCATTTTCCCTGGATGGCGTTTCAAGCTTATTCTTTAGCTCATTAAGCTTTGAAGATAATTTAGAGATTTGTGCAGTAAGATTTTTTTCAATTAATTTTTTCAGATCCTCGCTTTGGTTCTTCTTATAAGAATTTGCAAGATAAAAAATAACCGCTTCAAGATAGCTGCTGAAGAGATGTGACTGCTCTTCATTCCTGCTAAAGTAAGTCTCGGGTCTGAAAAACATCTCGTCTAAAAAATTATCATAATAAATTTTTATCTGTTCATTATTTATTTCTTCTATACACTCAATCAATATTTTCTTTTGATCTGCTGATGGACTGTTAGTATACCTGAATGTTGCTTCTTTTATAATCTCTTTAGAGATAGAAGGATATTTTTTTAACTGACTCTTATCATGTAAGTTAAATTCAGTTAGGTTGCTTAAATCCGGTTGGTTAAACTCTGCCACATAACTTTTTGACGTCAGTTCTTTTATAATGATATCTTTCATACCTTCAGCTAACTTCCTGAAGGATAAAATTATCTCGTAGTTAGAAATAAAAAGTACGTTTGAATCTTTGCCTCGTATAGTAAAATATAAGTTGCCGGTATCAAGCATAAAAAGAATAACCCTGTCATCTTCTGCAATGAATACTTTTTTTATTTTTGCCGGAAGAAAATTCCCGAAAAAATTCAACACATTTTTCTTAGCTTTATGAAAATGATCTCTCTTAGTTATAAAGCTTTCATTCTGCTTAACGGAAATTATTAAGGTTAATTCATCATGGCCGGATTCTATCTTAAGAACTAATCTGTCGCTTTCCTGCGAGAAGCACTCTGTTAGTATTGAGCCAGGAAGCAGGCTGTTAAGCTCAATTACTAATCTGTTCAGGTAATAATAGTTTTTGTACATTATTAAACATTCGATTGTTATTAAAACAATCATTTGATATTTTTAGAAGCAAATTTAACATTTGTAACCTATGTAAAATATGATTTTATTCCAATCAATTTTCTTTGGTTACTTTAATTGAATACCACTTAACAATTTTGGAGCAGCTTTGAACCTGTCTGAAAAAATCCAAAAGCTTTACAAAGGATTTCATTCTTCTTTTTGGGTTGCTAACGGAATGGAATTGTTCGAACGGCTTGCCTACTACGGGCAGCAAATTGTTTTTATGATCTACCTTCGTAATAAGCTTGGATTTTCAGAAGCTGAAGCCGGTCAGCTATCAGGAATTTTTGGCGGTCTCATTTATCTTCTGCCAATTTTAGGTGGAACACTTGCTGATAAATGGGGATTCCGGCGAGCATTTAATGTTGCATTTTCAATTTTAGCAATCGGATATTTTCTTATCGGCTCTGTTGGTATGAGCGCCTTCTCATCAATTTACGGCGACTTTAATTTATACTGGTTGCTTCTCGTGTTCCTTATTTTAACTGCATTCGGCGGATCATTTATTAAACCTTCTGTGCTGGGTACTGTATCTGTTGCTTCAACTCCCGAAACAAAATCTCTCGGTTTTGCGGTTTATTACTGGCTGGTAAATGTGGGCGCAATGCTTGGACCTACGATCGCTTACCTGGTAAGAGATGAATTAGGAAATGAATTTGTTTATGTTGTATCTTCTTTTAGTTGTCTTGCTATGCTAATAGTTAATCTTTTCCTATATAAAGAAGTAAAAGTTGAATCAGATGCCGAGACGGAATCGTTAGGTAAGAAAATTGCAAACCTCTTTGTTGTTTTAACCAATGTTAAGTTCATGATTTTCCTATTAATTTATTCTTTGTACTGGATAATCTTCTGGCAGGAATTTATTATCGTTCCATATTATATAACAGACTTTATTGATAAAAACGCTCCGTATGAACTGGTGCAATCCTGGGCCGGAGCTGGAGCTATAATTCTTTTACAAATACCTATTAATCGTCTTACAAAAAATATAAGCACTCAGAATTCTATAATACTTGGTTTTGTTATTTCCAGTTTCATTTGGATTATAATTGGGATTTATCCCAGTATACCAACTATTGCAGCAGGCATTGTTGCTTTTGCTATTGGAGAAATGATCCAGGCCCCGAGATATTATGAGTACATTTCCGAGATTGCTCCGAAAGGTCAACAGGGTTTGTTCCAGGGTTATGCATTTCTGCCGATTGCAATAGCGAGATTTGTAGGTGATCCATTTGGCGGCTGGTTATATCAGACAGCCAAAGGACAAAATAAACCTGAGTTAGTCTGGTTTGCGCTAATTGGAGTAGGTGTTTTAGGAGCAGTTTGTATGATACTTTACAGTAAATTAATTAAAAAAGAAACTGTTAAATGAACAGGATTCTTATGAAAATTTGTTAAATAAACTCCTATTTAATATTTTTTGATTGATGAAAAATCTTTTAGCTAAAATAAACTACAAAAAAATACTTCTTTACTTAGGAATTTTTATAGGTGCACTGTTGATTTTCGATTACCTGATTATGCCCTGGTACGTCTCTGCCGATGAAGTGCAGGTGCCAAGAGTTATCGGTCTTAACCAGGATGAAGCGATTGGAAAGCTATCTGATGATAATTTGGATGCGATTATTGCAGGAGAAAGATTTGATGAAAAATATCCAAAGGGTACAGTAATATTTCAGAAACCACTGCACGGATCAATAGTTAAAGAAGGAAGAAGAATTTTTCTGTTTGTAAGCAGCGGTGTTCCTATGGTTAAAGTGCCGGACTTACGAGGTAAACAACTTAGAGATGCACGACTAACACTTGAAAAAATGGAATTGATACTTGGCGATACTACCATGGTTGAAGCAGAAGATGAAAAACTTACAGTGCTTGATCAGAGTTTTTATCCAGGCAGGGAAGTTAAGAGGGGAACAAGAGTATCATTAACTTTAAGTGCAGGTAAACAGGTTGGTTTAATTGCCGTCCCGGATGTAATTGGTAAAACACTATCACAGGCGGAAAAGATTTTACTTGAAAATAAACTTACTATCGGAAGATTGAATTATCAGCCTTCGTTTTCTCTTTTACCGAATACGATTATTGACCAATATCCAAGCAGCGATACTTTTGTTAAGGAAGGTACAAGTATTGACTTATTTGTTACCAAGGATGTGGATACTCCAAAGGAACTTGAGGAAAACTAATGAAAAAAATTGCTCCTTCGATTTTAAATGCCGACCTGTCAAATCTTTCACAGCAAATCAGGTATGTTGAAATTGGCGGTGCTGACTGGATTCATTGTGATATTATGGATGGGCATTTTGTACCAAACATTACTTTTGGACCTCCTGTTGTTAAAGCTGTTAAGAATTCTACGCGCCTCCCGGTTGATGTTCACTTAATGATTGATAATGCTGAGAAATATCTTGAGTCGTTTGTAGAAAATGGTGCTGATATTTTAACCGTACATCAGGAAGCACAGGTTCATTTAAACAGAACTCTAACAAGAATAAAAGAACTTGGAATAAAAGCCGGTGTATCGGTAAATCCTTCAACACCTGTTTATTCTTTGCATGAAGTGCTTGAATTGGTTGACCTGATTCTTATTATGACTGTGAATCCGGGTTTCGGGGGCCAGTCATTTATTGAATCAACATTAAGAAAAGTTGAACAGCTAAGTGCACTTAGGGAAAGAAACGGTTACAAGTTTTTAATAGAAACAGACGGTGGAATTTCAAAAGAGAATATTCTTTCCGTCTCAAATGCAGGATGTGATGTTTTTGTAGTTGGCTCGGCTATATTCAAAAGCGATAACATCTCTGCTACAACTACGGAATTAAGAAATATAGTAAATACAATTATTGTTTAATTAACTGAGGATTAAATGCAAAAGTTAGCATTGGTTGGTGGTAAAATTATAACGCCTTTTAGAGTAATTGAAAACGGAACAATTATAACAGAAAGTACAAAAATATATGAACTTGGTAAAAGTTCAGATGTTACTATTCCGGGTGATTGCCAGGTTATTGATATTAGCGGCAAAATGATTTCACCGGGATTTATAGATTTGCTTGTTCACGGCGGCGGTGGTTATGGTTTTGCCGATACAACTAAAGAAAGTGTTGAAAAAGTTAGCGATTATTTTATAAGTCATGGCTCTACTGTTATGCTTGCTGCATTATTTGCCAAGCCGTATGAGCAACTACTTAATGATATTCGCAGGCTCGCTAAATATATTTTGAATAATCCTGATTCAAACATTAAAGGGATTCATATGGAAGGACCTTATCTTAACCCTGAATTAAAAGGAGCGATGAATGAAGGTTATTTGTGGAAACCAACGGTTGAATCCTGGATGGATATGTGGGAAGCTTCGCGGGGATTGATTAAAATGATGACAATAGCACCTGAATTACCGGGTTCAATTGAAGTTATGAGAGAAGCAGCAAACGAAGGCGTAGTGCTTTCTATTGGCCATTCTATGGCATATTATGAAGATATTGAACTTGCAATTGATAATGGAGCTGCTCACGTAACGCATATGTTTAATGCAATGCGTCCATTTCATCATCGTAAACCAGGAGTAATTGTTGGTGCACTTTTAAGAGACGAATTAAAAATAGAATTAATTGCAGATACAATGCATGTTCATCCGGCAATAATGGAGATGCTTCTAAAATTTAAAAAAGCAAGCGGCATAATTCTGATTACAGATTCAATACGCGCCGGTGGTATGCACGAAGGCGAATATGAATTTGCAGACCAGAAAGTTATAATGGAAGGCGGCAAAGCTTACCTTGAAGATGGTACCTTAGCCGGAAGTACTCTTACACTTCCAATGGCTGTAAAAAACATGGTTCAGACTGCGGGAGCCAAAATAACAGATGCAATTAGAATGGCATCGTTAAACGGTGCAAAAGTTTTATCCGTTGAAGACAGAAAAGGAATACTTGCTGCCGGAAAAGATGCAGACCTTGTTGTTTTGAATGAGGATTATACTGTTGAAATGACAATTATAATGGGAAAAATTAGATACCAGAGAAAAGAAGAATAGAAATTTCCTGAAAATATAATTCCAGAAATATCAGCAAACTAATTTGGTGTTGTTTTGAATATTCAGATTATCAATATTTCATTTCCGGAAGTATTCCAGAGATACAGCAGAAAGTATAATATTTTCAGGGAGTTTTATGAATATGGTTTATCTGCACTTGAACTAAGAAATATTTCAAATGAGAATGCAGGTGATATACAGAAAATAATTCTTGAAAAAAAGGAAATCTGCTATAAAGCAAAAAACGACTCCGGTGAATTTTCAGATTTATTAGTGCTTGGAAACCTAAGTTCGTTCAAACAATTAGCAAAGGAAATTTTAGCAAGGGGCAAGGAAGATTTAGGTTATAAAATTTCATCTGTGCTCAGAAACTATTCAGATTACGATCAGCTTAGTATCAGTATCGGTGGCAAAGATTATAAGCTTACAGACAATTATATTATCGGAATACTAAATGTTACTCCAGATTCATTTTCGGATGGAGGGAAATATTTAAATCCGGAGCAGGCAATAAACCATGCTTCTCAGATGATAAATGAAGGGGCAGAATTTATTGATATCGGCGGTGAATCTTCCAGACCCGGTTCAGACCCTGTATCTGCAGAAGTTGAATTGCAGCGTGTTATTCCTATAATTGAAGGAATCAAAAAACAATTTCCAAAAGCTTGCCTGTCAATTGACACAACGAAGCATGAAGTTGCATCTGAAGCTCTCGGAAGAGGAGTATCGATAATAAATGACATCAGCGGTGGAAATTTCGATCCTAAAATTCTGGAAGTTACAAAGAAATATAATGCAGCCTTTGTGGTAATGCATCTTCCCGGAACTCCGAAAGATATGCAGCAAAACCCGCATTATGATGATGTTGTAACAGAAGTTTATGATAGTCTTCAGGATAAAATTAACAGGGCAAAAAAAGCAGGGATTAAAAATATTTTAGTTGATCCCGGTATTGGTTTCGGTAAAAGAGTAAAAGATAATTTTGAATTGATCAAGCGGCTTGACGAATTCAAATGTCTTGGTATGCCTATTCTTATTGGTATTTCTAGAAAATCATTCCTTGGTAAAGCGTTAAATCTTCAGGTGGATGAAAGAGAAACTTCTACTCTTATATCTGAAACTATATCAATTAAAAATGGTGCCAGGTTTATTAGAACACACAATTGTAAAAATGCGGTACAGGCAAAGCAATTATTTAAATATTTCACCAACCCGGACGAAATAAATGTTTGAACTTTTCAAAATTGGCTTTATTACCGTTACTTTCCTTGATGTACTTGATATCTTCATAGTAGCTTTTATTTCATATAAAGTTTATAACATTATTAAAGGAACAATCGCTTCGCAGATATTTATAGGGATGTTGTTTGTCGGAATGTTGTCATTTATCGCGCAGGCAATAAATCTGAAAGCACTCGGATGGTTGCTAAAAATAATTACAGATATATGGGTAATAGCCTTTATAGTTTTATTCCAACCTGAATTAAGAAGAATATTGCTGATGGTTGGAAAAACTCCGTTCTTTAAATTTTTCGATAAAAATGATGAAAAAAATATTGCCAATATTATAACTGATGCTGCTTTTGATCTTTCTCAACATCAACATGGAGCCTTAATTGTTATAACTAAATCTACCGGGATCAAAGGTATTATGGAAACCGGTACACAGCTAAGTGCAAAACTAAGCAAAGGACTTTTACGTTCAATTTTCTATCCGCGCTCTCCGCTGCATGACGGTGCGGTAATAATTAAAAATGATATTATCGAAGCTGCAAGATGTACTTTGCCGCTATCTCAGATTACTGTATTGGACGGGCATCCGTTGGGAATGAGGCATCGTGCAGCACTTGGCATAACTGAAGCTGCTGATGTATTATGTGTAATTGTTTCTGAAGAAACCGGCAGTATCTCTATTGCTGAAGAAGGTAAATTATTACGGGGTTTATCTAAAGAAGCATTAAGGTTGCGGTTATCATTTATGTTAGGAAGTCCTAAAAAGGGATTAAGAAGTATTATTGAGGAAGTGAGCAAATAAGTACGGCTTTATATGCCAAAGAAAATAAAAGGATTAACGAATAACATTTCATTCCGGTTATCTGCCGAGATTATTCTTAAATTCAGATATAATGAAGTAAGGAAAAAATCCAGAGAATATCTTCATACAGATACAATTGAAAATTTACATGACCTTCGCATTTCTTTCAGACGACTGAGATATTCACTTGAGAACTATGAAATTTGTTTCAACAAAAAAGAACACAAGTTGATCCTTGACTATCTTAAGTACATGCAAGATCTTATAGGAGAGGGAAGAGATCTGGACGTTCTTGAAGAAAAAATCAAACAGCTTTCCAAAGAAAACAATCTTGAATTTCCTGCTTCACTGTTTAATAAGATTGCTTTTCAAAAGGAAGAGATTAAGCATAACATAAAACTTGAACTGATGAAGTTTCTGAATGATAAAAGAATAAAAAGTTTTTTTAATACAAAATCATAAGAGGGTAATAATGAAGTTAAGATATTTTTCACATTCGGCTTTTCAGATAACAACAAGTCATAACCAGACTATTCTTATCGATCCGTTCTTGGATAATAATCCTACTTCACCTGTAAAATCAGATGAAGTACAAGCCGATTACATAATTCTTACGCATGCACACGGAGATCATTTTGGAGATTCAATTAAAATCGCAAAGCGAACCAAACCGGTATTTATTTGTGTAGATGAACTTGCAAATTATTTTATCTCCAAAGGTTTCAATGCACACAATATGCACATTGGTGGAAGTTGGAATTTTGATTTCGGAAAAGTAAAGTTTACTATAGCACATCATGGTTCTGCAACTCCGGAAAGCAATTACGCAGGTAATCCCGCAGGTGTAATTATTGATGCAGAGGGAAAAAGTGTTTATCACACCGGCGATACCGGAGTATTCTACGATATGAAATTAATAGGTGAAATGAATAGCATAGATTACATGCTTTTACCAATCGGAGATAACTACACGATGGGAATTACTGATGCGGTAAAAGCGGTTGAATTGGTAAATCCTAAAATTGCAATTCCTATGCATTACAATACATTCCCGGTAATTCAGGCTGATCCGCATGTATTTCAAAAAACACTTGAGAAACATGGAAGAAGCTGTATGGTGCTTGAATATGGCCAGGAGATAGAACTGTAAGGTTCTATCTCTCTTCATTTCCAACTGAGACACTTCAGGATTAACAATTTCGTTAATTAGCTTTTTATTCTTATTTTTTGTTAAATAAAATTTGATTTAGAGTAGGCTGTTTTTTATTAAATGTCGAAAATTATCTCAATTGCTAACCAAAAAGGCGGCGTAGGCAAGACTACGACTGCAATAAATTTATCTGCTTCTGTAGCTGCGGCAGAAAACCGTACATTGCTTATTGATATCGATCCGCAGGCAAATTCAACATCTGGGTTGGGTTTGGAAGGAAAAGATAAATCCATTTATGAAGTTTTAGTTGGGGCTGAAGAAATTCAGAACTGTATATCAACTACGTATATGCCGTACCTGGATATTTTACCGTCTACAATTAACCTTGTTGGTGCAGAGGTTGAACTTGTTAATATCGATAACAGGGAAAAGTTGTTGCAAAATTCTTTGGAAACCATACGGGATAATTACGATTTCATTTTTCTTGATTGCCCGCCTTCACTAAGCATTCTTACATTAAATGCTTTAACTGCTTCAGATTCTGTTCTTATTCCGGTTCAATGCGAGTATTTTGCGTTAGAAGGACTTGGACAACTGCTTAATACAATCAATATTGTAAAAAAGCATTTCAATCCTGAACTGATTATTGAAGGAGTTTTACTTACAATGTTCGATACCAGGCTCCGCTTATCTAACCAGGTAGCAGATGAAGTAAAAAAATATTTTGGTGAGAAAGTATTTAATACAATTATCCATCGTAATGTAAGAATATCTGAATCACCGAGTTACGGCAAACCTGTCATTCTTTATGATGCTGTTTCAACCGGCGCTCAGAATTATATTGGTTTGGCAACGGAGTTAATGAAAAGGAATAACATAAAAACATCAGGTAATAATGGATCAAGTGAATAAATTAAGACCAGGTTTAGGCAGAGGTTTAGATGCCCTGATTTCTCCTAATCTTAAAAGCAGCGATCAGAATTTAACTGTATCTGCAAAAAGCATTAAACCTGATGACGGCCAAAGCAACGAGATACTTGTAAAAATTCCTGTCTCTGCAATTAATCCAAATCCATATCAGCCAAGGACAAACTTTGATCCCGAAGCCTTAGATGAATTAAAAAAATCAATTCTATCGAACGGACTAATTCAACCTATAACAGTAAGAAGGGCAGGTTACCAAAAGTATGAATTAATTTCCGGTGAACGCAGGCTAAGAGCTTGTAAAGATATTGGCTATAAGGAAATTCCCGCATACATTATAAAGGTTGAAACCAAGGAAGCGATGCTTGCTCTTTCCCTTATTGAAAATATTCAAAGGGAAAAGCTGAACCCGATTGAAATTGCTTTTGCATACAGACGTTTGCTTGATGAATGCAATATGTCTCATGAGATGATTGCCGAGCAGGTCGGAAAAGACAGAACTACAATTACGAACCAGATAAGACTTCTTAAGTTGCCAAAAGAGATACAGGATTATCTTATTAAAGAAGAAATAAGTACCGGTCATGCGCGTGCTTTAATTAATCTACCAGGTGAAAAACTTCAATTAGAAATAGTACACAAGATTATTGAAGAAAATCTTTCGGTAAGAAAAGTAGAAAATCTTGTTAAAAAGTATCTTGCACAGGGCAACACTCATAAAAGCGTAAAAATAAATACTGCAGCTTCCAATCTTCAGGACCTGTCTCAGAAAGACATAGAAGACAAGCTAAGAAAAATATTCGGAACCAAGGTTATCTGTAAACAAAAGTCGGGTGGCAGCGGTGAAATTGTTATTGAATTCTACTCAAACGACGAACTTGAAAGATTATTTGAACTCTTCGATATACTTGAAAAAGGTTATAATTAAAATATTACTGCTTGCTTCTCTGTTATCGGTTCCTGTATTTTCGCAAACCGATTCTCTTTCACAAAGCGATACTTCTGCTTCTCAAAGTTATGTAATGAAAAAATCTTCCATGGGTGCCTTGCTCAGAAGCGCAATAATTCCAGGATGGGGACAAATCTATAATGAATCCTATTGGAAAGCACCAATAGTCTGGGGATTCACAGGATACTTCCTTTATTATTGGATTAGGAATAACAATAAGTATAAGGATTATGCCTCACAGTATACTAATAGTCTTGCATTAGATAATAATACACCAAACATCGATGACATACGCAATTTTTACAAAGACCATAGAGATTTTTATCGTGACCAGAGAGATTTGTTTACGATTTATATGTTTATTACTTATGCGCTTAATTTATTAGATGCTTATGTTGATGCTCATCTGTTCGATTTTAATGTTGATGAAGAACCGATGACCAATTCGATGAGGCTTAACGTCAGAATAAATTTTTAGCTAATGAAGTATTTTCATTGTTTGGTTCGTCAAAACCGAAAAAGAAGTTTAATATGAAAAATGTACAA
>CAZIDB010000028.1:0-30337 GCA_964537965.1 uncultured Melioribacter sp.
AGAGTATGTTATAAATAATAAAATCAATTGTATTTATTTCGTATCAAACTTTAGTACCTTGATTCCGGATAAAACATATATGTAAACAAATCTAAAATCTAAAATCAATACCTGTCTAACTTAAACTTTTCTCCAAGGTAAAGCTTTCTTACTTCTTCATCTTCAGCAAGAACATCAGCGGTGCCCTGTTTAAATATATTTCCACTAATAAGAATGTATGCTCTGTCTACAATGCTTAATGTTTCGTGAACATTGTGGTCTGTAATAAGAATACCTATTCCCCTGTTCTTAAGTCCGGCAACAATATTCATAATATCTTCAACTGCAATCGGATCAATGCCTGCAAACGGTTCATCAAGAAGAATAAATTTAGGGTTTGTAGCCAATGCCCTTGCAATTTCAGTTCTTCTTCTTTCACCGCCGCTAAGCTGGTATCCTTTGCTTTTACGTATATGACCGATTCCAAAATCATCAATCAGTTTTTCAAGACGTTCTTTTCTCTCAAAAGCAGAAATGTTTATCATCTGCAGAACAGCCATTAAATTATCTTCAACACTCAATCTCCTAAATACCGATGCTTCCTGCGGGAGATATCCGATTCCTAATCTTGCCCGTTTGTACATCGGCATCTTGGTAATTTCCTGGCTTTCCAAAAATACTTTTCCGTCGTTCGGTTTTATCATTCCGACAATCATATAAAATGTTGTAGTTTTACCGGCGCCGTTAGGGCCTAACAAACCAACAATTTCTCCTTCGGAAACCTTAACGGAAACCTTATTTACAACTTTCCGTTTCTTGTAAATTTTTATCAGTTCTTCACTTCTAAGTGTTAGTTGTTCCATAAAAAACGAATGCCTCACCCAACCCTCTCCAAAGGAGAGGGCTTTTTAATTCAATTACAGTTAATAATTTATTAGAACTTTGTACTTTTTAATTATATTCCAGATCAGGTCATCTTTCAACGGTCTGTCATTAATCAATATAAATGAAGGCAAAGTAAAAGATAATTCATTTCCTGTTACAAGATTTTCCGGATGATACTCACTAAGCACATTTGAGTACATTTTTACTTCATTCACTTTATCGTCTTCAAAAAAGATTCTGCCTTTTTGCGAACTTGCTTTTATAAGACCATTCGGTTCCGTTCCTTCATATGAATAATATATGCTTAAGACGTTACCCGTAACTTCCGTGTTATTAATGCCGGATGTATCGAAATAAATAGTGATCATATCACCGGACATCTGATCATACCTTGTCTTGTAATCCGCATTTGATGAAAGGATAAGACCATTTCCAAACACTTCAATTTTATCCAACTGATTATCATTAAGCAATATCGCTATGCTGTCTCCGGTAAGCTGGGTTAAATTGTACCATAACACCGGAAAATTATCTTCCGGTTTCCTTTTCATAGTGATGATCTTATCTTCGTTCCTGTAAAATATTGAGTAAGCATTTTTAGATGCAAATAATCCTCGTATGATTTTAACAGAATCCGTTGCAATAAATTTCTTTGATGAATCGTTGAAAGATTCCATTTTAACCGATGAAATAACAAGAGTATCTGTTTCACCCGAATCGGTCGTATCTATCTGAACAAGAACAGGCTTGTCAGTCATAACCGAATAATTTTTCTTAGAATAATCTTCAAGATGTTCTCCGAAAATAACAGTATTCTCTTTCTGATTTTTTATCCTGACATTCTTTTCTGCAAAAGTAATTTTTGAGTTTCTAAAATGAACAAGGCTGTCTGCTTTAATTATGTTTAAGGAATCACGGATTGTAACATATCCAACGGCAACAGCTTTTTCTTCCTGCCTGAAGTAGGTAAGCTTGTTGCTTGTTAAAGTTGATGTTTCGTCTGTGAGTGTAACATGCCTGTTAAAGTAAGCTATCCGTTCATTAAAATGATATTCGCCGCTAAGTGCAGTAAGCGTCATTTTTCTGTCATTTAAAATAACTTCCGATTTAGATTCTGTTATTCTTTCATCACCGTAATAGAAACCTCTTTCGGTTTTAATTGTAAGCGTATCCTGTGTAGCAATAACATTTCCTTCGAGCAGGGCATCATTCTTTGCAAGGTATTGAGTTGCTTTGTTGCAGGTAATTCTAACATTGCCCTGGGTTAAAACAACATTCCCAATTACTTCCCTTATATTCTCACCGTTAACCTGTTTACCGACAAGACTGTCTCCGTTAATAATTATCGGTTCGCCTCCCTGCTGGCAAAGAGATAAAGTTGTGTAAAGTAATATTTGAAAAAGAATTTTCTTCAATTAAAAAAATGCTCTTAATTATTTTTGATTTTGCCCACCGGGTTTTACCGCGGTTACATAAGTTATCCTGTGGATAACGTAATTTTTAATTCCCTGGTCAGATTCGAATCCGTAACCTTCAATTTTTTCAGTGCGGGAAATAATTGTTACAAATTTATCCGATACTATTTTCTGGTCTTTATTCCGCCACATAAGTTCTTCAGTCCTTAAAGTAACGCCGCTGTCGTTCACTGCAACAACACTGTCAATAGCCCACATATTTTTTGAAATATCATCAACTCTTCCACGCTTTGAAGTTAAGGTAGAGGACTTAGTTTCATCTTTGTTATAGAAATCTATTTTCAAGCCTTCAAGCAGTGTTTCTCTTTTTTCGTCATACATTCGCATATGGTCATAAAAAAGGATAGCTCTAAGCGTTCCATCTTCAGTAAAATTCATTTTGGAGTTCCAACCTTCCTGTGCCGGTAAAACTTTTTCTTTTAATGAAGGATCAATATAAGGTTTAATTTTTTCTTCGGAGCAGCCGGACATTATTAGCATTAATGCAAATAATAATCCAACATAAAATTTGTAAAAGGATAATCTCAAGAAGGAATGGGAGAAACGGTGAAACGGTGAAGTTTGCTGAACTGAAACTTTAAGATTATTAAGCAGGGAATAACTTGCAAATGTCTCCGCTTCTCCTATTCCCCTCTTCACCGATTCAACTTCTCTTGACATAAACTCAACTAACCTTACTTACCTTACTTTAAGACCGAGTTCAACTAAATCATGCAGGTGAACAATACCGACAGGTTTCTTCGAATCATCAATTACAACTAAACTTGTAATCTTATAATTTTCCATAAACTGCAGGGCAAACGAAGCAAGATATTCCGGTTTAATTGTTTTAGGATTTTTAGTCATTACATCAACAGCTTTCAATGTTTTAATGTCTATAGGTTTTTCAAGCAACCTTCTTAGATCTCCATCGGTTATTATTCCTGTTATAATTCCATCTTCATTTACAACAATAGTTACCCCCAACCGTTTTGATGTAATCTCAAATATTGCATCCTTAAGAGAAGTACTTTCTTTAACAACAGGAATTTTTTCGCCGACGTACATTATCTCAGAAATCTTAAGTGATAATCTTTTACCAAGGCTGCCACCGGGATGAAGTAAAGCAAAATCTTCTTTTGTAAATCCTTTTTGTTCAATTAAAGCAATTGCCAGGGCATCTCCCATTACAAGCGTAGCAGTTGATGATGATGTGGGAGCTAAATCATAAGGGCAAGCTTCTTCTTTAACGCTGGTATTTAAAACAATATCGCATTCACGTCCAACTTTTGAATCCTTGTTACCAACCATTCCAATTAAGACGGGGTTTAGTCTTTTAAGAAGCGGCACAAGGTTGGCAATCTCTTCGGTGTTTCCGCTTTTAGAAATAAGTATAACAACATCTTCAGCCCTAACCATTCCAAGGTCACCGTGCAAAGCATCAGTGGGATGAAGGTAAACGGAAGCTGTTCCGGTGGAATTTAATGTTGCAACAATTTTGCGGGCTACTAATCCAGATTTTCCCATACCTGTAATAATAACCCTGCCTTTAGATTCTGAAATTATTTTTACTGCTTTGGCAAATTCCTCATTTATACTCGACTCAAGATTCAACACTGCTTCGGCTTCAATTTTAATTACTTCTTTACCTTTTTTAATTATTTGTTCGGAATTCAAATCAACCTCTTTTAAAAAGCTTTGAAAAAAAATTGGATTTTTTACTTTCAGATTTAAGTGAAAATTGCGAATAATCCAAATTTATTTTCTTCCGGGTTTTATTGTAATTCAGGAAAGCCTGACAAAGAGTTTCTTCTGTAAATAATTTGTTGTTTTCAAAAAGCGGGTTTGAGTTAAGTGCTGTTTTCGCTTCCTGGATATGGAGTACGTGAACAGCTTCATTATAAAAATTTGTAACGGGAATAATATGATTGATACCGGCTTCTTCTTCATAAATCCAGATTTTTTTCTGAGATGGTGAAATTGCAAGGATTAAACTTTTATCCTTCACAATTACTTCTCTTATTTTATTTCCATCCTTCGGATCATTCATTCCCGGAATCCATTCCGAGTATGAATATCTGCTTAGAATTTTTTCGCAGTTATAGTATTTACCTTTAATTGATAAAGAAATATCAAACTCAATTTTATTCTCTTCTTCTTCATGAATAGTGATATATCTTTCAGCGCCTGCATATTCAATTCCACCGATTGCAAAAACAGGTGAAGAAGGAAGTGTTAAATCCGGCTTATCATCTTTAGTCCCAAGAATAAAATTATATTCACCAAATCTTCCGTTACCGATTACGACTAATTTTTCAATTCTATCTCTGTAGTTATTATAACCGGTTTTATTAACCGGCAGGATTGAAAAAAGAATTTCTTGTTCCTGTGGTGAAAGATTTCTTGGAAATGAATCAGAATGAAAATAGGAATTATTTATTTTATCACTATCCATTTAAGGAAATGACATCCTTCCTGAAACTTAATATGATTTTACAAGCCCGTCGATACCTTTTAATTCACTCAACAATTTTTTCAATCCGGCTAAAGGATATTGGCTGCCGGAATCGCTTAAAGCTTTTGATGGCTCAGGATGAACTTCCATAAAGAGTGCGTCAATTCCAACAGCAACTGCTGCCTTTGCTAACGCAGGAATGAAATCGGGTTCACCACCGGAGATTCCTCCTTTACCTGGAATTTGCACAGAGTGTGTAGCATCCATTACAACCGGGTATCCTAACCTTCTCATAATAACTAATGAGCGCATATCAACCACAAGATTATGATAGCCGAATGTTGTACCTCTTTCCGTCAGCATAATTTTATTATTCCCTGTTGATGCAACTTTCTCGGCAGTATGCTTCATATCTTCCGGTGCAAGGAACTGACCTTTTTTAATATTTACGGCTTTGCCTGTTTTACCTGTAGCAATTAATAATTCTGTCTGGCGGCAAAGGAATGCCGGAATCTGAAGCACATCAACAACCTGTGCGGCTTTCTCAACTTCAGGTTCGGAATGAACATCAGTAAGAATTGGAATATTTAATTCCGATTTTACTTTTTGCAGAATCAACAAAGCCTCATCATCACCCAATCCAATAAATGAATTAAGGCTTGTGCGGTTTGCTTTTTTATAACTTGATTTGAAGATTAATGGAATATTAAGTTCACCGGTAATCTTTTTAATTTCAGATGCAGTTTCAAGAATCAGTTTTTCCGATTCAATTACGCATGGACCGGCGATGAGTACAAACGGCAATCCGTTACCGACGTTGATATTTTCAATCTGCATAATCTTATTATTTTTCTTTGTGTCTTAGCGGTAAAAAACAACAGCTAAGGTGATAAGTGATTAATTATTTATTGCTCTCACCAAACAAGTCTTCTAAATGTGAGTCTTTTTTTCTTTTCCTTCCGAAACGTTTATAAGCTAAGTCAGTTGCTTCTCTGCCGCGCGGAGTGCGTTGTATAAATCCCTGCTGAATAAGGAATGGCTCATAAACTTCCTCAATAGTACCGGGATCTTCATTTACGGCAACAGCTAAAGTATTCAATCCAACCGGTCCTCCGTTAAACTTATCAATTATTGCAAGAATAATATCTTTGTCCATTTCATCAAGTCCATACTCATCTACATCCAAAGCAGACAATGCTTTTTTAACAATAGCAAGATCAATCAACTTCTTGTTATCAACTTCTGCAAAATCTCTTGTTCTTCTTAATAACCTGTTAGCAATTCTCGGGGTACCACGCGAACGTTTTGCTAATTCGTATCCGGCGTCTTCATCAATTTTAAGATTTAAAATTTTAGCTGATCTTTTAACAATATTTGTTAGCTGTTCGGATATATAATAATCAAGCCTGGATTTTATTCCGAAGCGATCTCTTAACGGGGCAGTTAATAAACCGGCTCTTGTTGTTGCACCAATTAAAGTGTATGGTGGAAGTTTAATCTGAACAGATCTTGCGTTCGGTCCCGAATCAATCATAATATCAAGTTTATAATCTTCCATTGCCGAATATAGGTATTCTTCAACAACAGGACTTAAGCGATGAATTTCATCAATAAATAAAACAGATTTCTCTTCGAGGTTAGTTAAAAGACCGGCAAGATCACCCGGTTTTTCAAGTACGGGTCCGGATGTAACTTTAATTTTTACACCCATCTCATTTGCAATGATATGCGCAAGAGTAGTTTTGCCCAATCCCGGAGGGCCGGTTAAAAGAACATGATCCAATCCTTCACCGCGTTTAAGTGCGGCAGAGATAAAAACTTTTAGATTATCCGTAATTTTATTTTGACCGATAAAGTCTTCAAACTTTGCAGGGCGAAGCGCCTGTTCAAACTGCTTTTCTTCTGTTGATATGTTTGAAGTTGTGGTCTCTGATTTACGCATTTATTTTGTATTAACTTTTTGCGGTGCAAGTTTTTTACGATAGAAACCTTTTACTAATTGAACTGATTGTACGATTGCAATCATTAATGTAACCATTACTACCGCGGCACTAATTGATGTCCAGACATCAAGTGATTTACCAAAATACGGATAGAATCCAACCGTCCAGGGTGTACCGAAAAGAATTACAAGATGAATAACATAAATAGGTAATGTGCTTCTTCCTATATGAATAATAAGCGGTGGAATATTTTCAAGCTTAATAGCAAGGTAAGAGACAAAGCTATTAAGTAAAAGAACAACACCTATCCTGAATATTATAAGGTTTGGACTTGTTGTCCAGAATGTGCTTTCATTATTTAACCAAAATTCAACCCTGTCGCCGATTCCTGATAAAGCAATGAAAGCGAGACCAATAATTAAAAGACTTCCACTGAATTTAGGAGATTTAAATATACCCGGGTTTTTTGCAAGGTAACTTCCAAGAATTGCTCCGCATAAAATATATCCTACCCAGGGAAACAACGGGAATAACGATCCTGTACCTGTATAAAAATAACCGGTTAATGGTTCCGGTAAATAATTTATCCAGCTAACATTTGAAAACCATGGATATAAGGAAAAGAATAAGAAAGCGCCTGTTCCGAAAACAAGACCATCGCGTAACTTGAATTTTTCTGCCATATAGGCAAGTATAACAGTAAACAAAATTCCAAAAGCAATCAGGTGAAGGACATCAATTACAAAGAAATTTTTCCATTGTTCTGGCGTTACATCACCAAAGTAGAAAAGATATGGCGTTGGCCATCGGAGTAAATATGCAAGACTTATAAGAAGTAAAAATCTTTTAACACCTTTCCATGCTCGTGGATTTTGGTGGAAAGGTTCATCATGTAAACGTAACAGGTAAGTAAAAACTGTCCCGGCAGAAAACATAAAAATAGGTGCCGTCAATCCGCGCCAGAAATTCCAGAAATTAAAAACTGGTGAATCAAAACTTCTGAAATTATCACTTAAAAATGCATCAATAGTATGACCCTGAACCATCATTAAAACTGCGAATGCTCTCATCAGGTCAATAAAAATTATCCTGCTTTTCTTCTTATTTTGAATCGTATCCAACTAACTAAGTCCTTTATTTATATACTCTAAAAATTAAACAATCAAATAAATCTAATTGTTCACCAATAGTTATTATCGAAAATTTTTCCTGATTAATTTATACTCTTGGATGCTCTATATGCCAGGTTTTAATAAAACTTATTGTATCTGCAGTTGGTGTTCCCGGGGTAAAAACTTCTTTAACACCAATTTTCTTTAATTCTTTAATATCGTCTTCAGGAATAATACCACCGCCTACAAGCAGAACATCATCAGCACCTTTTTCTTTCATCAGGGATAGAACTTTCGGAAAAATAGTCATATGTGCGCCGGAAAGAATACTTATACCAATAACGTCAACATCTTCCTGGATTGCAGCTTCAACAACCATTTCCGGACTTTGGCGCAGACCTGTATAAATCACTTCCATACCAGCGTCTCTTAAAGCGGCAGCAATTACTTTGGCTCCTCTGTCATGTCCATCCAAACCGGCTTTAGCCACAAGCACTCTTATCTTTCTATCCATTTAGATTTCTCCTATATCTAATTACTAATTTCATTTATAATTAAAGATGCGATGTTTTGCATCTCAGTATTCTTATAATCTTTCAGTTTCAGCTTAAAATGAATTTCATCTTTAAAATAACGCGGTGTTATATGCATATGGAAATGAAAGACTGATTGTCCTGCTGCTTTTCCATTGTTTGAAAATAAATTATAACCATCAGGTTTAAGGCTTTTAACAAGAGCACCGGTTACCATTTTTGCAGTTTTTATAATTGAACAGAGAACATCCTCGGGAATTTCAAGCAGGTCAGAATAATGTTTTTTCGGCACCACTAATATGTGTCCATAATGAATTGGCTTAATATCAAGGAAGGCCAAAACTTTATCATTCTCAAAAATTATTTCCGCCGGCGCTTTTCGTTCAATTATATTACAAAAGATACAATTCATTCTTATCAGATTTTACTTTACAAAATTAAAGAATTTCATGATTTTTTAATAATGTTCATACTAACCGGAATTTGTAAACAAGTTTAAAATTATTAATGCTCATAATAAAGCAGACTTAAGCTGACAAATATTGTTTTCTTTTGTTAAAAACGCCAAATATTCCACCGGTATGAACGAATAAAACACCGGATTTGGTTTTATTACGAATGAAATTCTCTTCATAAGCGCAGAACGCTTTGCCGGTATAAGCAGGATCAAGTATAATTCCTGTTGAAGATGCAAATGATTTTAATAATTCAAGTTTGCTTTTTAAAATATGTTTATATCCTTCTTCTGAGTACCCGTCAAGAATTTCAAGTTGATCTTCTTTTAAGGTGCAGGTAAGTTTATATTTCTCAATGCAGGAATAAGCAAGGTTAAGAATTTTTTCCCTAATTACTTTTTCAGGATAAAGAACATTAACGGCAAAGATTTTTGTTCTCAGGTTTCTTAACGCTGCCCCAATTAATAATCCTGCAGAAGTGCCGCCGGAACCGCAGGCAGTTAAAATTCCTGTTACCTTTTTAAGATTCACCTGGGTACCAAGTTCATCTATAAAATTAATGTAGCCCCATATTCCAAGTTCTGAAGAGCCGCCTTCAGGAATAATAAAAACCTTCAAGTTTCTTTTTTCCAGCAATTCTTTTTCCTGCTGCATAATAATTTCATTAACAGCGTAATCTTTTTTTAAGAGATATTTTATTTCCGCTCCAATAAATTTATCGATGAAGAGATTTCCATCAGCATTTAATGAATCTTTTCCCCAGAGAAATAATTTAGAATTAATGCCTAATGATTTTGCTGCAACAGCAGTTGCCCTTGAATGATTTGACTGATCGCCTCCGCAGGTAAATACATAATCTGCTTTTTCTTTCTTTGCCTGGTATAATAAATATTCAAGCTTTCTTACCTTGTTGCCTGATAATTCCAATCCGGTAAAATCATCACGCTTAATTAAAAACCTGCACCCGTTAAATGTAAATGATTGTAACGGAGTTGGAATGTTAGCTAATGAAATTCTTTGTGGCGTTTTCATCCTTTTAATTTCCCTGCTCTTTGGATTTTCCTGTAATATGCTCTTGCTTTCTCCAGATCCTCAGGAGTATCAACTGAAAGACTATCGAGTTCGGTTACAACAATTTTTATTTTCATACCGTTTTCAAGCATTCTAAGCTGTTCCAACTTCTCATACTGCTCAAGATCTGTGGGAGCCATCGAGGTAAATTCAAATAAAGAGTCTTTCCTGTAAACATATAGACCTACATGTTTAAATATTTCGGCCTGTTCAATTTTATCCTGGTTAGAATGCGCATCCCGCACATAAGGAATTGGAGAACGAGAAAAGTACATTGCAAAATTATCATAATCAAAAACAACTTTAACAACATTCGGGGATTTCAGATCATCTACGTTTGTTATTCTTCTTGCAAGAGTAGAAACATTAACAGATTTATCAAAGATAAGCGGTTCAATAGCCTCATCAATCATTCTTCCTTTAATAAACGGTTCATCACCCTGAATATTGACAACGATATCCGCATCAGGTAAATTGTTTGCAACAAAAGCTATTCTGTCTGAACCGGTAGCAATTTCTTTAGGAGTCATCATTACTTTTGCGCCAAAATTTTTAGCAACCTGGTAAACCTTTTCATCATCAACAGCAATAATAACTTCATGAAGAAGTTTTGATTTAAGAACACTTTCGTAAGTATGCTGGATCATTGGTCTGCCGCCGATACTTGCTAGTGGTTTACCCATTAATCTTGAAGAGGCAAAGCGGGCAGGAATTATTCCGATGTTCATAGGGCGTTTATCCTTGCTGGATTCTGAATGGATGATACTAGATACTTGATGCTGGATGTCGGATAGTTGAAAATCATTTTTTTACTTATGTGTCCTTCTTCAACAGACTTGATGAAATTATTTAGCTTCTTTCCTAAGATAATTAAACACGAGTGTAAATCATTATAAACATTTTCATCTGTAATAGAATTAGTTTCAAACAAGGTTTCAAGATGGTCAATTGTTTCATCATTAGAAGCCAAAGAATAATTCAGATGCTTAATGAATTCCTGCTTGTATGTTCTCAATCCGTATCCTTCAACAATATTACTCTTAGTAGATTTACTTGCTCTCCTAATCTGGCTGCCTTCTTCAAACATTTCAAACTTAGGAAGTTTTAATGTTTCTCTATGAATATCAATAACAAGTTGTCTTGACAACTGCCATATTTCCAGATCTTTGTAATTCATAATTCATTCCCCTCATTCTATTTTTCCAAATCTACATCCAGTATCAAGCATCCAGTATCCCTGCTTCGACTCGCGAAACAAGGCGAGCCCGCTTCGACTCGCGAAGCGAGGCGAGCAGTATCCCCGCTCAATTATCAACACTTATCACTTTCGGTACTCTGAAGAACTGGTCATCCGCATCCGGAGCATTCTTTAGCGCTTCTTCTGTAGAAATTGATTTTTCAACTTTATCATCACGGAAAACATTAAATCCTTCCACCGGATGGGAAAGAGGTTCAACATCGTCTGTGTTCAGTTCATTCAGCTTATCCATATAATTTAATATTTCATTGAACTGAGGAGTGAAATCATCTAATTCTTTCTCAGTAAAATTTAGTCTTGCAAGCTCTGCAATATGTTCAACATCTTTTCTTGTTACAGACATTTGTTCCTCATTTATAAATTGCTGGTACAAATTTAAGAAATGAAAAGGATAGATGCAGAGAATGCAGAGGTTTGAGGTACAGGCTGAGGCTAAGTGGAAAACTTGAAATGGTTATTGGTTGTTGTGTGTTTTTATCCGCCTTTGGCGGAGGTCATTAAGCATTAAGCGGAATTATAATACAGTTGTAATTCAATAGTAATACAATGGTAATTCGATTGTTATTAAGAAGGCTAAGGCTAATAAATATGGCTGAGAAGATGTGAGATGGAAGATGTGAAATGGAAAATGGAAATTGTTCGCCGAAAGCTTATCAGTTGATGGCTGAGGAAATTTCCGCTAAGGCAGGAATTTGGAAATTGGAAATTAGGCATTATTCAAAAGCCGATTCGAAAAAGTTCTTTTTGAATATGATAGAATGGAAATTCAAATTCTAAATAAATTTTTCTAATTATTAATTTTAATAACTTACAAATATTTTTCCTGTACCATAATTTGATACAAAAAAAATGAGGGGATTAATTATGAAAAAAATTTTTATAGCTGCTTGTTCTAAAGTAGCTACAGTACCTGCCACTACAGAAGAAAAGACAGTACATGTCACGTAAGTTAAAACAAAAAATTCTAAAATCATGAAGATTACGATAATTATTTTTTGTTTCTTATTTTGTATATGCAATGCGCAAGGTTTGTCTAAAGTTAAAATCTTTTCTCAGCAAGTTTATATAGGTGGCGGTCTGAATTTATCTGCTAAAGGTAAAAATTTATCAACAGGTGGTGGTCTAAATTTATACCTGGAATATAAACCTTATAAGTTGTTTTCATTCAGAGGACAGTATAATATTGTTTTCTCAGAGTACGGTAATTTCTATCTTACTGGATATGATGATGTACTAACTTCTGTTGATGTGGCATTTCTTTATTATCCCTTTGATTTTAATGTTGAACCATATTGCGGACTGGACCTGGGATATTATCATCATAAAGCTTCACAATCCGGTAATACTCACTTAGCAGATGCTATAGATAATGATATAAAAAATAAAGTGGGATTTGGTTTAATAGGTGGAATTCGACTTCCTTCTTTTGCCATTGTATCATTGGGTCTGGAATTAAGATATATCTTTCTAAACACAAATTTGGTTACAACATTTGAAGATCAGATTGCATTTAACGAATATAAAGAAAGCAGGAATATCAGTATGAACAGTGTGTTCCTTGTTCTTTATGTATCCATCAGATTATAATTAATTAAATAGTATCCAATTTATAGTATGAGAAACTATTAAAGTGCGTGAAGTATTACCAAATTGATAAGGATTTATGAAAAAACTATTCATAACAATTTTCTTATTAACCTACACATTATTTGCCCAGGAATGGGATGGTGGTTTCAGAATAGATTTTATAGGCATTGATAGAAAGATCTTCGATAATAAAAACTTTTTATTCAAAGCAATACCAGCAAGCTTCCATCTGACAGCAGGATATAATTTAACAAACTCTTTCAAGACTGAAGTGAGGGCAGGATATTGCGGTGTGGTTAATTCCAGAGGGATGGAAGCAGGATTATGTTTGCACTGCATAATGCTGAAAGATCTTTACCTGTTAAGCGGACTAAACATACACGCAAATATTAATGATCCCACGCCCGGTTATTATCCAACTACATTTTACCTTTTTTGCATTGGAAGCGGATATAAAATTACTAAGCACACTTCAATAGAGATTGAATATTCTGTACCGCTCACAGAGGATAAACTTTCCTTTAAAATGGCCGGATATAAAACACCGCTTTTTGTTAACGGAGAAAAAGTGGTTGCCGACAGGTTAACCGGAATTTTAAAAATTGGTGTTGGATTCAACTGGAGTTTTTAAGCAATCAATTATTAGTTTGAAAAATACCTGCTGAGATGATATAAATACAATTCTCAACATCTCACTTTTCACGTTTAACTTTTGTACCAACTCTTCAATAAATACAAAAGTAACTTCACAAACTTTGAATAAAGCTTACTCTTTTCTTTATTGAAGGATGACTGTAGAAAAACCATTCAACAAAAGGATGAGGTTCTTTATCACCTAAATTCTGCTCGTTAAGTTTTTCAAGTGTTCGGACGAAATCACCGGCTTTGTTTGTAACTCTTATTGCATAACTATCTGCCTGGTATTCATATTTACGTGAAAGCATATTAACCAGCGGCTGCTGCACAAGACCGATAAGCATTCCCCACAAACTTAAAAGCGGCAGAGCGGCAATTTGTGTAATGACGGTAAATCCAAACCAGTCAAGAGAAAGATTATAAAAGAATGAAATCAGGAATAATGTTAAAAAACTTGTTACAGTACCAAGAATTATATTCTTAATAATGTGTTTATGATAGTAATGCCCCATCTCGTGCGCAAGAACTGTTTCAATCTCATCGTTATTAAAATTATCAAGTAAGGTATCGCCAAGTAGAATTCTTTTAGATTTTCCTATTCCGGTAAAAGCAGCATTTGCCTTTTTGGTATTCTTGCTCATATTAAATCTGAAAACGGCTTTTAATTTAAGTCCGGCATCTTTTGCTAACTTTTCAACCCTGCTTTTAAGGTCGTCGTCTTCAAGTGGAGAAATTTTATAGAACAAAGGAAGAATGAAAACCGGGACGATCCTTGCAAGCACTACAGAAACAATGAAAAGAATTATTGCAAACGGCAGCCACCATAGTTGTCCGAACTTCATCATCACATAATAAAATAAAAGTAAAAGCGGAATGCCGATTACAGCACTTACAAGCACTCCTTTTAAATCTTCCCAAATCCATTTCCAGAATGTCTGGTTGGAAAGATTGTATTTATGTTCAAGGTAAAATTCCACATAATAATTTACCGGGAAGAAAATTACAGAAGCTGTTAGCCCAGTTGCAAACACGTACAAAAGAAGAATGACATATGAATTATCGGAATACTGCCTGATATGTTTTTCAAGTTCACTGCTGTATCCAAGATAAACAAAGAGTAAAATTAAAATGAAAGAGGCGACACCTTTGGAAATTCCAACGGCTAATTTGATGTTGTTATATTTCTTTGCGTTCAATTTTGTTGGAGCGATTATAATGTTTGAAAGTAAAGTTATTTCCTAATGTAAGAAGTGAAAAATCTCTGAGAAATAAAGTTCGTTCTTTAATGATCTTTCACTTCCTACTTAATGAATCATAAATTATTATTTATCCTTCAGGCTTTTACCGTCATCAGATAATCTTGAGATATATTTCTCAGGATTCTTTTCAATCTTAGCAAGACACTTTTTACAGCAAATACCATAGATTACACCTTTGTAGGTGTAAGTAAATTCATTGTCTTCAAGTTCTTCACCGGATACCGGGCAGACTTTATTGTTTGCCATTTTAACGGCTTTGGTTTCCTCCTTTTTAACTTCTTCCTTTTTGATGTCGGTAGATTTTTTCCCGACAACTTCTTTAGTAGTTTTTGATTTGGAATCTTTAGCTGTCTTATCCTGGGCAAAACTTACTAAGGTGAAGCTTACTAAAAATACGGCGGCAAGAAACAATCTGAATTTCATTTTATTTCCTTTCAGGTTTATCCTAAATGATTGAGAATAATTAAATTGTTAATGCAATAATTACAACACAATCGTAGAAAGAAAAGTTCGTGAGATCAGATTATTTTTATTTCAGCAGAACGAAGCCAGCCAATCTTACCATCTGCAAGACGTATCCTGTACCAATCGCTTACTTTATCATCAATCTGGATTTTCAATCCTTCATGAATAATGAATGCATCGTTGCTTGAAACATCCGGTGAAGCTTTTACGGTAACTGCCGGTTCAACAACTACTGCATTTGTAAATTGTGAATCCTGGTGCAGGCGCAAACCGAAAAAGACAAGCGATAAAATAAAAACACCAAGTATTATACTTCCCGAAATGAAAGCCCACTTCTGAATTAAAATTTTATTGATTACAAAATACGCGGCGGCTGTAAGCAACAATAATATCATCAGGAAATAAAGGAAGTAAAGCCAGCCGTTAACAGAGAATAAATTAACAAGCGATTCAAACCATCTTATAAAGAAAAGTTTTGGAAGTACCTCAATTTTATCTATTGTCCTTGCGTTTGCAATAGCAAGGTTATGAATAATATCTTCATCACTTGGAGCAAGCTTCAAAGCCTTTTCATAATTAAGAATTGAATAGCCAAGTTTACCCAGGCGGAAATATGAATTGCCGAGGTTATAATAAAGTTCGCTGCTTTCGTAACCGTAGTTTAAAACTCTTTCGTAAAGTTTAGATGCTTCTTCAAATTGTTTTTTCTGGTAAAGACTATTTCCGTTTTGCATCAGGTCTTCAGCTTCCGATGCACTGCAGATTATTGATAAAAATAATAAGAATAAAAAAGTGATTTTATATTTCATGATTTTCTTTTAGTAATCAGTTGATTTTCCAGTTCAACAATTATTCTTGTAGCTTCATTGTACATTTCGTTCATAGATGCACTCTCACCTGCCCGAGGTGCAAACCTTGCAAACTCACATTTCTCAATAGATGCTTTTACATCATTAACCAGTTGATCATTAATATTTCTAATCTGCAAAAGTGAAATTGCTTTCTCAACAGAAAACTCTGATTTGGAAATTCTTAATTTATCTTCAAGGTAACCAAACAATGCCTGTGATATGTCCGAATAGAACATTTCCTGGTTATTTGCATCCAAAGATTTTTTAGCAGTCTTTAACCTGTTGCGAGCAATCTTTTCCGCCCTCTGGTATTTCATCAACTGAACGTTGCCGGATAACCTGTCTTCACGTTTTTTCCATCCGACTAAACCAACAAAGGCAATCAAAGGCGCTAAAGTCATCGCCCAGAACCAAACTTTTTCATAAGCGTACTCGCCTCTTTTCTGCAAAGATATCCCGGAAGTTTTTATATAACGGATATCTTCACCAAGCATCTTTACATCTTCTTTGCTGAATCCTGCAAGGTTGCCATCATAATTACCTTCGCCCTTTTCAACATTTAATGAAAATGCCTGCGAAAGCAATGTAACATACTTACCTGTTGAAGGATTGAAATATGAAAACTCAACCGGTGAAATTTCCTTTTTACCTTCTACCCTTGGAACAATAAGGTACTCAATTATTTTTTGTCCGGATATTCTTCCGCTCTTTGCAATCTGTTCACTGGTTTTTGGTTCGTATTTTTCGAAACCGGCAGGGAATGTTAATTCCGGTATTTCAAGCAAGCTTATATTTCCTGTTCCGCTTATCGACAGCCTTAATGTGAAAGGTTCATTGGATTTTATTTTACCGTTTTCAATTTTAGCATCGAAATTAAAATTACCTACCGCACCATTAAAAGAAGCAGGAACATTTTCCGAAGGAAGAGGAACAACATTTATTTTTAATGTATTCGATACAGCCCTGTAATCAACTGTCTGCGACTGGTTAAAAAACGGATCATTAAAGAACTCATCAAAAATATCTCCGCGTTTTCTTGGCTTTGGAATAGAGACCGGAATAGTCAGTTCAAACGGAGTGACAGAGAGTTGACCTGTTTGTGTAGGGAAAAGAGCTGCCCGCTTAAGAACGGCAACATTAAATTTCTTACCATCCACAACTTCAGTTGTAAACATAATTCTGTTAATTGATTCAAGTTCCTCCGACCAGAATCCCTGGTATTGCGGCAGCTTTGAAATTTGCGGCGATGAAATATTTAATCTTGTATATAATTTATATGTAACGGTAACCTGTTCACCCTTGTAAACCTTTTGCCTGTCTGCAAAAGCCCGGATGAAAACATTCTCACCGATATTTTTTGTGTCAACCTTTTGCTCACCCTGTTTCTGCTGCTGTTGTGTTTGCGAGCCGGAACCTTTAACAACATTTATTTTCAGAGGTTCTGTTGAATATTTCTTTCCTTTAAAATCAATTGAGGCAGAACCAATTGTATATGAACCAAGTGAAGTTGCTGAGACATAATAAGAATATGTAATTGAAGCAGAAACAGCTCCATTAATAATCTGCATACTTGTGGACTGATTTGGACCCGATAAAACTTTAAACCCTTTGAAGTCCGGTTCTTTAAAGCTCCGGATGCTGTTCAGATCATTACCATGAAATTCGAACGCAACTTCGAACGCTTCATTCAATCCCACTGTTGTATTATTTACGGATGCAATGAAAGATTGAGCATAAGTATCCCTAAGCAATAAAATGCTTAGTATTACAAAGACATATAGTTTTACTTTAGACATTTTTATAAAATTTATGTATAGAGATAATTTCTAATAAAACTTCTAAAAAAATTGTACACCTATTACCATTCCAAAGAAAGAGAGAATTCATTCTAATTTTTATAGATTCCCGCCTGCTTTGCAAGGCAAGTTTGCACGGGAATGACATTTGTGTTTTTCAGAAGTCTCAAATAGTTAATTCACTTACCAGTCTTTATCAGTTGCAACTTTCTTGGCAGCAAACTTACGCAACTTTTTCTGTAAATCCTGCTCGTTATTTTTAAGCGCGTTAAGAATTCGTTTGGCTTCTTCCTTAGACATTTTATTTTTATCCTGCTGAGCCTGCTGCTGTTGTTTCTGCTTATCCTGTTGCTTTGTATTATCCTGCTGAGATTGCTGATCCTTATTCTGATTCTGATTTTTATTCTTCTGGTCCTGCTTATTCTGATCCTGCTTGTTTTGATCTTTGTTCTGGTCTTTATTCTGATTCTTATCGTTTTTATTCTTATTCTGCTGCTTTTGTTCTTTCTGTTGTTTTAACATATTCAACGCATAAGAAAGATTGTATTTCGTTTCCTGGTCATTTGGATTAAGCTTTAAAGCATTTTTATAAGCATCAATACTTTCCTGGTACTTTTCAGTTTTCAGAAGAGAGTTACCGATGTTGTGATAAGCTTTAGCTTTATAATCATTATCATTTGTATTCTTTAACGCTAATTGAAATGATTTCATTGCTTCATCATATCTTCCCTGCTTGTAATGGGAATCCCCAAGATTAAAAATAGCGTTAAAGTTTTTTGAATCTTTTTCAAGACCTTTTTTAAAGTCCACTTCAGAATCATTATACTTTTTGCCGTTATACTTTTCCACACCGTCGTTTACAAGTCCCCGTAAACTTTGTGCATTAGCGATAAACGGAATACCGATAATAAATAAAAGTACCCAATAATTTTTTAGTACTTTGCGTCTTAGCGTCTTAGCGGCGAAATGAATCCGCGAAAGTGCGAAGGTGCGAATGCAATTCATATTTTTCTCTGATGTATTCATGTTATTCTGATTCTATTCCAAGTTTCTTAAATAATTTTGATAATAAAGCAGAGCGTTTCTCAGTGAAAAAGAACTCGAATAATAATAATAAAATTGCCGGAGCAAGTAAGTAGTAAAATCTGTCCTCGTAATCTGTAACGCGTGTAGTTCCAAATTCAGTCTTTTCAAGTTTTGATAATTCATTATAAATTGATTCAAGTTCATTACCACCTGAAGTACCGTGATAATATTTGCCGTTGCCGTCGTTTGCAATTTGTTCAAGAGTAAGTTCATCAAGCCTTGTTAAAACAATGTTGCCCTGGTTATCGGTTTTATAAGCTGTTTGCCCGGATTGATTACCCAATGGAATTGGTACGCCGCTTTGAGAGCCTAACCCAATCGTATAAATCTTTATGCCCTTTTCTGTAGCTTCATTTACTGCCGAGGTAATATCACCTTCATGGTCTTCGCCATCAGTAATAACAACCATTACTTTTTCTGTTTTGGCATCTTCTTTAAAAGATTTTGTTGCTGTTTTAATTGCCTCAGCTATTGCTGTTCCCTGCTGAGGGACAGTGTTAAAGTTTATTGCATTTAGTAAAAGATTTGCGGCTGCATAATCAGTAGTTAAAGGAAACTGGATAAAAGCCGCCCCTGAAAATACAACCATTCCAATCCTGTCGCCCCGCAGCTTTTCAATCAACATTGATATTGAATGTTTAGCAGCTTCAATCCTGTTCGGCTTAACGTCTTCAGCTTTCATACTCAAAGAAACATCAAGCAGAATAAATACATCAATACCTGTCTGCTTTACTTCTTCGTACTTTGTACCAATCTGCGGATTGGCAAGAGAAAGAATTAGCAAAGCAAGAATAAACAGAACAAGAAAACTTCTTACATAAAACTTATTCCTACTTCTTTCAGGACTTAATATTTTGATCAGCTTTTTATTTGTAAAGGTTTCAAGAAGTTTACTCTGCTTTCTGTATAAAAACCATAAAGCAACAATCAGTACAGGAATTATGTACAGAAGATGTAAATACTCACTATGTGCAAAACGAAACATAAATTATTAACTATTTGTTTATAACCATTGACTATTATACTAGAAGCTCGATACTTGATTCTTGATGCCGGATAAAACAAGTTATAAAGTATCCGGAATCTGGCATCTAGTAACCAGGATTCTTCATTGCTACGGAATCTTCCTCAGAACAAATCTAGACACTCCAATTTCAACTAAAAAGAAAAACATACCTGTGGCAAGCCAGCCGTAAAAAAGTTCTTTAGCATTTCTATACGATGTTACCTCAACCTTTGTCTTTTCCATCTTATCAATTTCATTATAAATATCTTCTAATTTTTTATTACTTGTAGCACGGAAATATTTCCCGTTAGTGTTTGCCGCTATTTGCTTAAGTACAGCTTCATCAATTTCTACCGGAACCATTTGATAACGAATTCCAAAAGGAGTCTGGAATGGATAAGGAGCTTCTCCGATTGTACCAACACCTATTGCATAAATTCTTATTCCGAACGTCTGAGCAATCTGCGAAGCTGTCAAAGGATCAACTTCACCGGCATTATTTACACCATCAGTTAAAAGAATAATAACTTTGCTTTTCGCTTTACTATCCTTTAACCTGTTTACGCCATTTGCAATAGCATTACCTATTGCAGTACCATCCTCAATCATCCCGCTTCTTATATCTTTAAGTAAACCACGGAGAACAGGATAATCAACGGTTAGCGGGCATTGGGTAAAACTATCTCTTGAAAAAATTACTAAGCCGATTTTATCCGTAGTTCGGCCAAGAATGAAATCATCAGTAACTTTTTTTGCCGCTTCTAACCTGTTAGGTTTAAAATCCTCCGCAAGCATACTGCCGGAAATATCGAGCACCATTGCAATATCAATTCCTTCAGTATAAATATTTTCACCCGACGTAAAACTCTGCGGTCTTGCAAGCGCAACAATTAATAAAGCTACGGCAACCAATCTTAACACTACAGGCGAATGACGAAGTCTTTCCTTTAATGATTTAGGAAATTCACTAAGCATTTTTACTGATGAATATTTTATGGATACTTCTTTGTGTTTTCCTGTCCTCCAATAGTAATAAGCGAGGAACGGAATTACGAGCAGCAGCCAGAGAATCCATGGGTAAGCGAATGTTATACCTTTAAACATTCTTTACCTCTTCCGCTTGTACTGCAATTGACTGTGGTTTTGGAATTGTAGAATTCACAATCTCGTAAGCCTGCTTCATCATTTCAATATTTATATCGTTCATAGGAATAAACTTTGCGAACTTAACCATATCGGCATTACTTAAAAATCTTGAAGTTATTTCAAGAACAACGGAGGCATCTTCAACCTTCATAAGATTATCAATTACTTCTCCGGTTGTAAGTTCAAGCGCAGGCACTTTAAAACGTCCTTCAAAATAGCGGCGGATAATTTCCGTTACTTCAGAATGATATTCCTTTATCATTCCTTTCTGCCATAACTGCTTTTCTTCAAGCAATTTTAAATCGTCCAAAGCAGCTTCGTGAGGTTCTTTAATAATTTCCGGGATTATACCAAGCTTCAAATCTCTCTTCTTCTTATAATACCTGTAAATGAAATAGGCACCGGAAAGAACTGCAATTCCTATTAACACATAAAGAAGAATTAATTTCCAGTCTAATGGAATCTTAATTGGTTCTTTCACATCCTTAATTTCCGCACGTTGGTCAACCGCAAGCGTTTGAACAGTGAACGAAACCGGGTTGGTTAACACAATTTTCTTTTCTTTACCGCCTTTACCGGAATAAGTAACCGGCAAAGCAGGAATGAAAACATCGCCAGAATCATACTTGGAAAGAAGAAACTTAAACTTTGAAATTACTTTACCATCCTGTTTCTCTTCTTCAAATGGAAAAACCTTCAGCAGATCAACCCCTTTCAGGCTATCTTTTATTGAAGGAGCATATACTTTTATATTTTCATCGTGAGTAACATTGATTGAAAAGTTTATGTAGTCGCCGACTTCATAAGATGTTGAATCAGCAAACGCTTTTACTTTAACTTCCTGGGCAAGAGATAAAGAAGTAAAGATCAGCAATAGAATAAAACCGGGATAAATTTTCTTTACCATCTTCTCTCACGCAATCTGAAAAATTCAATTAAAGGTTTTATATATGATTGGTTTGTCTGAATATTGATTGAATCGAGCCTGCTCTTAATGAATAATGATCTTCTCTTTTCATAATTTTCAAGGCGACTCCTGACAAACCATTTCTGAAAAGCTTCATCGGATGTATCAATATATCTTTCCTGCCCCGTTTCAGCATCCTGCAATTTAATTAAACCAACCTTTGGAATAAGATTTTCCTTTTCGTCTGTAAGCACTACACCAATAAAATCATGCTTCCTGCCGACAGTTCTGAGAATTTTTTCATATCCGTTATCCATAAAATCCGAGATCAGAAACACTATACTTCTCTTCTTGATTGCATTGTTCATATACTCAAGCGCAGCTTTAATATTTGTCCCCTTGCCTTCAGGTTCAAATGAAAGTACTTCACGAATAATTCTTAGAACGTGTGTTCTTCCTTTTCTAGGAGGAACGAATTTTTCAATCCTGTCAGTAAATAAAATCAGACCTACTTTATCATTATTCTTCATCGCAGAGAAAGCAAGGATAGCGCTTAACTCGGCAGCAATTTGTTGTTTCGTTTTTTCGATACTGCCAAATACAAGCGAGCCGCTAAGGTCTACAAGCAGCATCACGGTAAGTTCACGTTCTTCTTCAAATATTTTTATAAACGGATGCCCGAATCTTGCTGTAACATTCCAGTCAATGTTTCTTATATCGTCACCAAACTGGTACTCGCGCACTTCGGAGAATTCCATTCCTCTTCCTTTAAACACGGAATGATATTCACCGCTAAAAACCTGGTTAACAACACCCTTGGTTTTTATCTCAATCTGACGAACTTGTTTCAATAATTCTTTAGTTAACATAAGGAGATAGCCCACTCCCAAACCCTCTCCCAAGGGGAGAGGGCTTTTAAATCAATTATATATTTATTATTTGAAATCAATTAAACTCTCAATCTTTATTTCAAGTCCCTCTTTGAGGGCTTAGTAACATAATTTGATGATTACTCATCCCAAGCATATTTTTCAGCCTTTGGCTGAGAAGAGATATTTGATACGAGTTATACAAAATCATTTTCATCTGTTCAGAAAAAATTCTTAATTAAAGCCTCTCCCCTTGGGGGAGAGGTTGGAGAGGGGCTGACCTATTAAGGCACCTCTATTTTATTCAAAATTTCCTGGATAATTGTTTCCGAAGTAATTTCTTCAGCTTCGGCTTCGTAAGTAACCGCAACCCTGTGGCGTAAAACATCATAACAAATATTTCTTACATCTTCCGGAATTACATATCCTCTTCTCTTAATAAATGCCATTGCACGTGCACCAAGAGCAAGATATATCGTCGCACGCGGAGAGGCACCATAAGAAATTAAATCAGTAAGGTTTGGTAATCCGTATTCCTTTGGATTCCTTGTGGCAAAAACTATATCAAGAATGTAACGGTCAATCTTATCATCTACATAAATTTCCTGCACAAGATTTCTTGCTTTCAGAATATCCTGCGGAGAGATAACCGGTTGTATCTGGTTGAATATTGAACCATCTACGTTGCTTTTCATTATTTTCAATTCTTCTTCGCGGGTAGGATATGTTATTTTTACTTTAAGCATAAACCTGTCAACTTGCGCTTCGGGCAACGGATATGTTCCTTCCTGCTCAATAGGATTCTGAGTTGCAAGCACCAGGAAGGGTTCTTCTAATTTAAATGTCTGCTCGCTAATTGTTACCTGCCGTTCCTGCATTGCTTCAAGTAAAGCGCTTTGTACTTTTGCGGGAGCACGGTTAATTTCATCTGCAAGGATAAAGTTTGAAAACACAGGTCCTTTCTTCACAAAGAAATTTCCGTCCTTCTGATTATAAATCATTGTTCCGATTAAATCTGCCGGCAATAAATCCGGAGTAAATTGTATGCGCTGGAACTTTGCTTTCATTGCGGCAGAAAGAGATTTAATTGCAAGAGTTTTGGCAAGACCCGGAACGCCTTCAAGTAAAACATGCCCGTTTCCAAGCAGTCCAACTACAAGTCTTTCAACCATAGCTTTCTGACCGACAATAACTTTTCCGATTTCATTAAAGAGAAGGTCTATAAAAGCACTTTCATTTTTAATTTTCTCGTTTAGAACTGTTATATCCACTTTATCCTCGATAAATTTTATTTTTAACTTTTTTTGTACAAAGACTGGTAAACTTTGGTTTCAAAAAATATTGATGAAACTTAAGATTTTCAAATAATATAGTAAGTTTTAACATTTTTTAACAAAGGTAAGAGTGAGGGGAGCTAAGTATGATGGAATACCAGAAGGATATTAAGTAAATCAGAGTTGTTTTTACATACTATTCCGGTCTCCTCGACAGGCTCGGAGACCTCTCTTATTTTCTTTTTCCATTTACCATCTTACATCTTCCATTAACAATCACATATTGGAGACTGCTTCCTCTTTTCGGTTGCTGAGCCGATGAGCTGAGTTTATCGAAGTCTTGTCGAAGCAACAAATTTTTATGTTATTAAAATTCATTTTATATAAGATTTTATTTAGATGGTGAGATATTTTTAATTTCCCATTGCTTTAAAAATACATTCAATAGTTATATTTGTGTCAAAAAATTTTAAGGTATTCTCAGTTAATCAATTTTCTTACAGGAATTATTATGGGTCTTATTACTTATCCAAACGGACAGAAATCGCTACTAAGCACTAAAGAAACAGAAATTGCAATCAAGTTGATCAAAGATTTTTTCCAGCTTAACCTGGCAACAGAACTAAATTTAAGTCGTGTTACCGCACCATTGTTTGTACCGGCTGGAACTGGTATTAATGATGATTTAAATGGAAGTGAAAGACCCGTTTCTTTTAATTCCAAAGCACTTAACGGGACAAAACTTGAAATTGTACAATCTCTGGCAAAGTGGAAAAGGATGATGCTTGGACAAATGTCTTTTGAACCGGGCTATGGCTTGTACACGGATATGAACGCAATAAGACCTGATGAAGAATGCTTAGACAATACACATTCACTTTATGTTGATCAATGGGATTGGGAACGTGTGATTACTGCAGATAATATGAACCGGAGTTTTCTTGAGTACATTGTAAGAAAAATTTACTCAATTCTTAAACGCACTGAACATTACGTTTGCGAGCGTTTCTCATCAATTAAACCTGAATTGCCGGAGGATATTGTTTTTGTCCATTCACAGGAATTACTTGATTTATATCCCAACCTTGATCCGCGTGAAAGAGAGAATAAATTTTTACAGGAACATAAAGCTGCTTTCATTATTGGTATTGGCGGAGAATTATCAGACGGTTCTGTTCATGATCTGCGCGCCCCGGATTATGATAACTGGAGTTGCCAAAACGGGAAGGGACAGAAAGGATTGAACGGTGATATTTTTATCTGGAATAATATTCTTGGAAAAGCGCTTGAACTTTCTTCAATGGGAATAAGAGTGGATAAAGCTGCATTGATAGAACAGCTTGAGATTAGAAATTGCCCGGAAAGAAAGGAACTGATGTGGCACCGGATGCTGCTTAATGATGAAATGCCGTTATCAATAGGTGGTGGAATCGGGCAATCCCGTTTATGCATGTATTTCTTAAGAAAGATTCATATTGGAGAAGTACAGGCAAGCGTTTGGCCAAAAGAAATAATTGATGAATGCAAAGCCAACAGCATTAACCTGTTGTAAACTGAAAAAGAAAACCATTATTTGATAATGATATGTCAAAGTAATAATCAGGTTTAAAAATGGACTGCAAACATTTTGAGGCAAACTTAAAAAGATGCAACTGCACGTATGAGCCTTGTTCACGTAAGGGTCATTGCTGTGAATGCATCGCTTATCATAAAAGGAATAATGAATTGCCGGCTTGCTACTTCCCGGACAGTATAGAAAAATCCTGGGACAGATCCATAGAAAGATTTATAAAAACAAGAAAGTAATCCGCTTTAATCTTCCTTAATTGTTAAATACTTTATAAGTTTTTCCAGTTGATACTCTGACTTCTTCGATGCTTCTTTTAAGAACCTGTCAAGATGAAATGCATCTTTCATATAATTTACAGAAGTAAGATCTGCAGAAGATTTATCACCCACCTTTTCAATATAACTAAGGATGTCTATTGTTAACAGCCAGTCAATTAAATCTTCAAAGTTTTCTTTACTGTAATACCAGACACCGTCATATAGATTAGCGCCAATAAACCTGCGGACTTCATAATCCTTTAACAAGGTAATCAGCAGCTCAGATTCATCTTTTCCGAAAATACTTGTGACGGTTCTATCCGGCATAAATGCTTTACCATTCTTCATATGTTCAAAGTGAATTTCATTCAGCTTGATATTAAAAGAATTGAACTTGATTAATATTCTGAGCAAAGTCATATCCATTTCAACATCAAATTCACTCTTACCAAGACGATGCAAAATATTTCTTACCGGATGATGCAACAATAATTCATCAAAAACTTCAAGACTTTTTTCATTGTTTTGCGGCTGTTCAAATAATTTATACAGGTTGTTTATCGAAAGCCATATCATATATATGAGCATGCTTCTGTGGTTATTTGCTGTTTTGCTTACCTGTATCGATCTCATAAATTCTTCATTAAGGTAGCTGCTTCCTTCGATTGAAAAGTTTTTATTATCAAGAAGTGTATTAAAACTTTGCAATGCATAAATGCCGTTTTTGAATTGCTCTACAATTTCAACTGAACTTGTCTTTAAATTGAACCAGCTTTTTACCTGCCAGATAAAATACTGATACCGGTTTGAAATTATATTTACCCGTTCATCAAAATCAGTCATCTTACCTTCGCTGAAATAAAACTCAATTGAATCAAATAATAAGCTGTCAAATAATTTATAGTATGCATCGTAAAGAGGCTGGAGTTTCAACTCGATTATTGCCTGCTCAATGCCGGGTACACCTTTACCATTCAAATGATTTGTAATATTAAAATAATCGCCTGTCGCATCATACACCTCCCTGAAATCTACAAATGCCTGGTGTTTAAATGCCTGCAATTCAAAATAGATTCCGTTATCATTTATATCTTTCCCTGTGCGGATAAATTCAAGATTGGATATTTGTTCTCTGAATACATAATAAAAATTATCTCCGGCTTTTATTTCAAGCGCTTCAGCAATATTTGAATAAGCAATCTTCTTTTCATCACCATTGCCTGCAGGCACCGCTTTTCCGGTTGAGTATTTTATTCTCCCTTTTGTCTCCTCAAATTTATTGTTATATACAATCAAAGCTTTTTCATTCTGATATTTATTTGAGTAGGCAAAGACATTTTCGTTTACATTTCCGTTAACATCAATAAAATCATAAAACCAGAAATTGAAGACTTCTGCAAACATATAACGTTTCTGCATAAGCGGGAAGATTTCTCTTCTATGCCTTTCAATTAGCCACTCGTTCGGCAATTCATTATAGTAGGCTCTGCGGTATTCCATTCCATATTTTTCCGTAAATCCTTCAATCTGCCCATGACCAAACATCGGAAGTCCGGGCAAAGTAATCATCATTAAACAAACGCCAAAATATTTATCGTCTGTTCCGAATTGTTTAATTGCAGTTTCTTCATCCGGGTTACTCATAAAGTTAACATAACGCTTAAGTATCTCCGGATTAAATTCAAGTGTATTGGAAATTACGTCTCTGTACTTTGCATTTTCTTCTTTCATCATCATATGCATGAATGCGCTGTTATAAACCCGGTGCATTCCAAGTGTACGAACGAAATATCCTTCCATTAACCAGAATGCTTCTGCAAGTAATAGAGTATCAGGCATTTCTTCATTAAAGCGGTCAACAACTTCACGCCAGAATTCTTTCGGGAAAAACTCGTCAAACTCTTCTTTTGTCTTTGCATAATCTGAACGGCTGGGAATATCACCGCCTGTTCCTGGCTGCGGGTACCACAAACGCTGGAAATGAATTTTTGCAAGTGTCATTGCTGCATCAAAACGAATGATGTGTGTTTTTCTTGCTACATGAAATATTGTCTGTATTACTGCTTCTCTTACTTCAGCTTTAAGCATATCAAGCTGCGCAGTATCATTCCACGGCATATTTGTACCATCATTGCCGTGATAAATATAGCTTACTTCACCGGTTCTGTTATCAATTCTTTGAAAAACAACTGCGGCATCGCGCCTGTCCCAATACCCGTCTTCAATTCTAATCTGAATATCAGGATCGTCCGATAGATCGTATTTGGTAAAAGAATAATTCGGAAACGGAGGGATGGAAGTCTGAACAAAGTAATGAGGTTTTTCCTGTATCCATTTTGAAAAGATTCCCATATGGTTAGGAACCATATCGCTCGCAAGGCGGATTCCCCTTTTCTTACATCTTTCATTAAGATTCTGAAAAGCATCCTCTCCGCCTAAATCATTTGCAATAACATAATCATAAAGTGAATATGCAGAAGGAACGGCATCAGGATTTCCCATTATTTGTTTAATCATTTGAGAAGCTCTGCTTCTTTCCCACAAACCAATAAGCCATAATGCAGTGAAATTAGAATTAGCCAATATATCAAGCTCTCCGTCAGGTATTTCATCAAGCCTGTGAATTGAACGGCTGTACTTTTTTGATAACTGATCCAACCACACGTAAACATTTTTTGCAAGAAGAACAACACGCGGCATCCAGTGAATATCCTGAGTGAATTTTTCTGGTTCAAGATATGTAAGATGACTCCCTGCTCCATATTTAAAACCGCTTTTACCAAGGGAAAGCATATCGCTTTCATCCACCATTCCTTTATACTTAGGAACAACAGTTGGGGCACCACCTCCGAAGAACATATCAAACCGTGTATCTTCCTTAATAAGGTCCATGCTTGTTAAAAGCATACGGAGATATTTTTCATCAAGGATAAAGCTCCACTTGTTCATTACAAACTTAAGCTGCTCTTCAAGGCTTGCAGGATTATTTATTATCGGCGCTCTTAACAAATCAAATATCGGCTGGCTATCCGGACCAAATGGTTTTTCCCTTTCAAAAAAATTATCGAGCAGTGCAATTATTTCATTGTATGATGATTGAAACTGCAGGATTGAATCATCAAATAGTTCTTTAAATTTTATATTGCCCGGATTAAAGTTTGCGAAGTAAAGCAGAATCATCTCTTCAAGAGTAATTTCAGGATGCGCTTTTCCATCTGTCATTCTTTCGAAATACTGAACCGCGCTTATATTTCCTTTATAAATTTCTGCAGGAGGATACAGCTCAATAAATTTTATTAATGTGCTTCGCACTTTTTCTTCGCCTAAAGAATTGTTTAAATATTTAAGTGCGCGGTTAAAAACCTGCGGATTAACATCAACCTCATATTTCCTTAAAATGAAATGATAAATTTCATCGAGCAAACCCATTGCGTTAACCTGACCTGTTCTTACCTTATCATCAGCTTCACGTTTCTCGTTCAGTTTAAAAGTAAAATTTCTTGATGCCTGGAAATTTGCAAGAACAATATTTCCGTTAAATGAAAACAGCGTTTCATCAAAATCATATTTCTTCCTGACTGTATGTAAAATGTGGAATTCAAAAACTGTGTCGGCAGAAAATGACTTAATTCGTTTGAAAGGTACTCGTTTTTTTCCTGATGCTGTTATCAATTTAATTCTCTGGTTTGAATTATTAAATGATTTTTTGTTTGCCTTAAGTTAAAAAAATAAGCGGTAAGTATCTACAAATGAATACGTTTAACTTTGATCATATTTTCTAATCCTTAAAATAGAATTATTGTTTTAAAAGCTGATTTTATGAAAACTCATTACAAAAAATTTGTTTATTTTTAGCCTAAGGTTCTATTCCAAGACATGACTGTTTCAAATATGGTAAACGCGAACAAGGTTATCTCATGGTTACTCAACGGCGATCCGTCAATCCGCTGGCAAACTTACAAGGTTTTGCTTGACAATGACGATGAAAAAGTAAACAAAGAGCGGAATAGAATCTGCAAAGATGGTTGGGGTGCAAAATTGCTTTCTTTTCAGGATGATATAGGTACCTGGGCGGATAGTCTTTATTCACGCAAATGGATCTCAACTACATATACCTTACTTCAATTGAAAGAACTTGGATTGCCTCAATCAAATAAGCAGGCTTTGAAAGCATGTAAATTAATGATTGATAAAGGATTTTATGATGATAATGGAATTAATCTCGTTAAATCCTGGAAAAGAAGCGAAACCTGCATAACAGGAATGACTCTATCTCTCCTTTGTTATTTTAATCTTGATGATGAACGGATTCATAAATTAATTGATTACATAGCAAAGGAACAAATGAAAGACGGAGGCTGGAATTGTCTTTCATTCCAGGGTGCTACACATAGTTCATTCAATACTACAATTCTTGTGTTGGAAGGTCTGAGAGAATATGAAAAAAAATTTGGGTTAGAGGGGAGTAAAATTGCAAGGATGC
>CAZIDB010000029.1:0-2772 GCA_964537965.1 uncultured Melioribacter sp.
AAGATCAAGTCTTTTTATAATTGATGAACCGGAAATTTCGTTAAATATTAAATGGCAGAGAAAATTACTAACGTCTTTATTAGAGTGCGTAGGTAAAAATCCTGTACAATATATCTTTGCGACGCATAGTATTGAATTACTCGCGCAGTATAAAGATAATGTTTTAAAACTAGCATAAGATGTTTAATGGATTATAAAAAAACATTAGATGAAATTATTACTTTATATCAATTAGAACCTTCACTTACAGACATATATGTAGAAGGAATTTTGGATAAGGGTATTATACTATGGTTTTTAAATAAGACTAGTAAATTGCATGTTAATGTATATACTATTGATCTTATTGAGATCCCACTTACTACTATTACTAAATACAACTTAAATGTTGATTCTAATAGATCTAAACTAATTATATTAGCATCAGAATTAAATTCTCAATGTCAAAAAAAAATTAATATCTTATGTATTGCAGATAGAGATTATGAAGATGCTTTCTCGGAAAACAATACTTTACCAAATTTAGTATTTACTGATGGAAATTCAATGGAATGTTATGCATTCAATGAAGAATGCCTACGCAAATTCTCTCTTATTGCCTTGGGTGAACATAAAGCAATATTATTAAATACTATATCAATATTGAAATCCATTCTTAAGAAACTATTCTTAATCAGACTTACAAATGAATTATTAGGCTGGGGAATGAAAATAATCGATTTTACAAAGTATATAAAAATTACTGGCACAAGGTTTTCTTTTGATGAAGAAAAGTTCATAAGCGCTTATCTTCAAAAAAATAAACGCTGGAAACAAAAAGATACTTTTGAAAAAACTATGAAAGTAAATGAAAACAAATATTCATTTGAAGACAATCGTTCTATAAGGGGACATGATGCTTGTCAACTGCTCTTACATTTAAATAATAAGTTTATACCAAAACGAAAATTTGGGAATGCGGAAACAATTGGTGGAGCATTATTTGCTTCACTAGAATTTGAAGATCTTAAAAAATACTATTTGTTTCAGAGAATTATGGAGATTTAATCAACGTTTTTTTACAATCACAAAGTGTTTTTAATTAACTCAACTTTTACTCGTGCTTTATTTCCACCAGTACCGGCACAACAGATTTGCCGTGGCTCTTTGCTTTAAATGTTATTCCGTTTTCGTAAGCGTAATTTATCATTGCATCGTCAACCCTGGAATCCTCCAGAATTGTATTTAATCTTTCCCACATCGTTCCCTGTCCGCTTTCAACCTTTGCCATAATATCATCAATGTTCAGCTTATCCCTGGAATAAAGAAAACAGAAATAAGAGGAGCCGGTTGTTGTATCAAGCATGTTGTAGCTATCCTCATCAGGAATGGCAACATTATTTTTTTTGTAAGGAAGGTAGGCAACCATCTTATCGTTAAACGGGAAAATCTTTGTTGTCTTATAAGTAAGATCAGACCCGAAAGCATAAACATAAGCAGGCTCATTATTGGAGATCATCAGTTCGAACAAGGTACCTGAGGTGTATGGTTTTTCCATTTCAAAATAATTACCGTTAAACTTTGCTTTCATTTCATCGCCGGAGCTTTCCTTAAATAAGAGTGAACCGGAAAGGTCTGGTTCTGCAGGATTTATCAATGCTCTGTCAATCATCTCAAAAGCATAAATGCAAAAGAAATCAAAATCAGAATATTTAATCCAGGAGTAGCCACCTTTGCCCCATCCTGTTCCCCAGCTATTTATAACTTCAAATGCACCGCCGAATTTTTCATCATCATATCCAATTACACAAATACCATGTCCCTCGTTCCATATTTTATAATCAGATTGTTTTGGTTGCCAAAGTTCGCCTGCAGAAGTAAACGAACCAGGGCAATCCATTGCAATAATAACCGGTTTATTTTCAGAAAGACTCTTCTTAACAAACGCGGTCTGGTTTCCCTGGCGTTTGTTGGCAATATCGCGGTATTCTATAATTCTGTTAGGTGATGCGTTTTGTAAATCATCAGGGGTTACTTCCTTGCTGCAGTCGTAAGCAAAATCTTTAAGCATAACTCCGCCCTGGTTGCGCAGAACATCAAGCGCATCATTTAACGAAATACCGCCCATGCAGCCTTTCTGTTTTCTAACCTGGTTATAAACAAAGGAAGGAGAAAACCTGTTGCTGTCAATCTGAATTTTATTCCAGTTGTATTTCATAGCTTCAAGAATTGTTCTACCGGCATATGCGCTTGACCACGCTGCACATGTTCCATAAACTCCCTGTGAGCCAGGTGTTGGAGTATAATGCTTAAGCGATGCAGATTTGGGAAGGTTAACATAATCTCCTCTTTTTAAAGGAGCGGACATTGGGCGGTCTTTATATAACTCTTCATCAAGGAGCATGCCCATACCATATTCCTGTGCAAATGATGAAGCAACGAAGAATAATATTAAAAAGCTGATGATTGTTTTCATAGTTAATTCCGGTTTTTTTTGAGAACAATTTTAAATTTTCAATCCAGATCAATTCTTCTCAATAATATTGTCGACCTGGTACAAATACTTGTTACCATTTTCCAATGTGGCTAAAGCCACGTGACTTTTTTTCTTTAGTCCGTCAGCTAAAGCTGACGGTAATAATTCCATTGAGACTTCAGAAAATTTCAATCTGTAATTTCTTTGTGTTTATCTAATAAATTGAATAATACAGATTACTCCTGCGCCAAAATTTGTTTTGCTCTTGCACTAAAACCATTGTTAACCAGGAAATCAATATATCTTTGCCTGAACAT
>CAZIDB010000029.1:2872-4543 GCA_964537965.1 uncultured Melioribacter sp.
AGAATTTCCATGTAAACTGTTTTGTTACTCGGGTTAATTAATCTGAAGACATATCGTTTCCCTTCACCAAGGCTCGTCCAGGATGCATTAAGAACAGGATCTAGAAGATTATTATTTAATGCAACAGCTAACTTAATATTATTTGCAAGACTTCTGACAACCGCACCAAGCATCGTCATGTTTTTGCTTTTATTACCGCTTACAACCATTTCACTAACAAGGTACTTTGTAAAATTTTTAGTAAGTGTACCGCTTTCCTTCTTTATCTTAGCTGACAACTCGTTGATATCAAATACTCCTTCACTTTTCAACTCCATTGTTTTTCCTTGAGAGTGGACAATACCAAGATATTCTTTAGCTGCTAATTTTATCTTGTCACCTGCAAAAAGCTTATCTCCCACGTTTATGGTTTTCCAGTCACCGGCATTTGCTGCTTTAACGCTCACCTTTCCTTTAAGAGCAATAACTGTAAATAAATTCTCCTGTGTAAATTCTATAGTGGTTAAAAGCAGGTATATGAAAATTAATAAAGTAATTTTTACGGTAAACTTATTCATGTTTTTTCCCTTTTAACGAATTTTTTATTTTAAGGTAGAATCTTTCAATAAAATTAAAATAGAGATCAACCGAAGGTGCAACCAGTACAATTACAGCTATTATCAAGGTAAGATTAACCCTGTAATTCCAATGATTGAATATTAATACACCAAGATACAGACTGGCGACGGTTTGAATGAACATGGATACATTCCCAAAACCGTTGAACCAGGGGTCATAGTGCCGTTTCACATAGATAAGAATTAAAGCATTAGCAATACAAAGTATGATTGTAAAAAACAAATTAAAAAGGTAAGGGACCTGTCCAATATAATTTCCATTTATAATCATAGATATAATATTTGCATGGATAACAATCCCGTACATATCCGGGAATGATCTTCCGGCATATTTTTCATTTAAAGGAGTAAAAAAAGCATCGTCAACAGTTTGGGAATTCAGGTCAGTACCCATGTAACCCATCAGAACTATTTTATTCTTTACAAAGGCAAAGTCTTTTGTTTCGTCAAACAGATCCATTGCATCGATGTTATAGAATTTGTTATAGTTACCTCTGTAATTAATCACCTCGTATTCATTTTCTCTTTTTATGAATTCATCAGCGGCATCTTTTCTATAAATGCCCGCAACATTAACGGCAAAAGAATAAACTTGCTTACCACTGCAAACGGCAGATGGTTTAAAATTTCTAATGGTTCTAAAACTTCCGGTGGCGTCATCCGGAAGATTTGCAAATCCGTTTTTTGTATGGACGCTGAATTTGTCTATCGAAGTAATAAGTGAATCATATGAGTCATTTGAATTGTTGTAATAATCCAGTTTGCTTACCAGCACCATATTTTCAACTTTGGATAAAGCATCAGCAAGTATTGAATCGCTTTCAGAATCTTTCTCAGTAAAGAAGAGTGCATCCAGCCCGATTACTTTAGGAGAATATTTATTGATAGCATTAATCTGGTGCCCGATTTCCGCACGCCCTAGATTACCAATATTTACAAGCACGATATTGGTATCTGCGTTTGGTTCCTCACGGAGTTTTGAGAAATAAATATCATAGACGTCGAAATCAGATAATGCTTTGCCAACCGGATCAAGAAATCCAAGATCAATTTT
>CAZIDB010000029.1:4643-5959 GCA_964537965.1 uncultured Melioribacter sp.
AGAATAACGATGTTCAATTTATTCTTGGCGAATTCCATTTCTGCCAAAACCATATTAACATCAACACCTTCAAATTCAACATCTTCTTCTTTAGCAATTTCTGCTTCAACCGGCACAAGATAATTAATTCCTTTTACCTGTAATCCGTGACCGGAATAATAAAACAATCCCACTTCCCCGTTACGAAGTTTCTTACCGAACTCGCGGATAATTTTCTTTAATTCATTCTGAGTTTTAACATCTGTAGCTAAAGTAACATCAAAGCCTGTTTGCTTTAAAGTTTGTGAAATTGCGTTTGCATCATTAACCGGATTTCTCAACGGGGCAGATTTATAATTGCTGTTGCCGATTACAAGTGCATTCTTTTTTCCTGTTGCATCAATAACGTCTTCCTGCTTTTCACCTTTCTGAAATACAAATTTTTCTTCGGATGTGTTATTCATTAAATCCATTGCTTTGATAATAATATCATTCGCACCCTGTTTTAAAAATACTTCTGAAGAAAAATCTCCGGTAGGAGAAACATTAACCGGTTTGCCATTAACAAGTACCTGGCTTATACCATTATCGTCAATTGCTATTCCTCTTACTTTTATCACATCACTTTTGCTTACTACTTTAATTCCGCGTGTAAGCCTGGGTTCAAGCAAAGTAATTATCGGGGCAACAATTTCCTTTTGGTGATTTACTTTAAAAGAAATCAATTCACTCTTATCATTTTTATCAACTGATTTTATCTGTATATCATTTATTCCTTCCTGCAAATCCAGATTAAAGAAGAATTCATTATCAGAAATGAAATTTACTTTTTGACCATTTACTGTAATATCATCAAATCCACCGGCAGGGACTGCTTTACCGCGAACTGTCATTTTATTTTCTTTAAATACAACATCTTTCCCACTCATAATTTCAGGTTCAAGTATTGAAAGTAAAGGTGGTTTTTCACCTGTTGGCTTATTGTCTTTAATATCAACACTAACCATTGCAAGATTTAAGTTATGAATTCTTTCAGCAGCTTCAGAAAAACCCGGTGTAGTACATAAAGCAGATTCATACATAGAAATAGCGTCTTTGTATAACTTCATTGAATTAAACCTGTCTCCGTTTTTAAGCAACTGCCTTGCCTGTTCTTCCAGTGCTATTCCTTTTGAAAATGATAACGATGCCTCTACATTCAGCTTGCCTTCATTTTCAACTAACGTTGCAGTTTCATCTTTGGAAAGTTCTATATCATAATACTCAGCTACTTTATCGGAAAGATTTTTTATCATATCAAAAAGATCTTCAACATCACCGGTTTCTTCTTCGGCTTT
>CAZIDB010000029.1:6059-9893 GCA_964537965.1 uncultured Melioribacter sp.
TCTGTAATTAGCATTTGTGCAATGCCTTTACCAAGCGGGTCAAGTTTTTCCTTATCGATAACGCTGTTGTTATCAAAGTAAAGAACAGCAATAGTAATTTTTTTCTTTACTTCATCATCTGCCTTTATCTTTACGCAGATTGAAACCGCAAGAAGTATGATAAAAAATATTTTTGTTTTCATAATTATTCTATTCTTTGTTGAATTTTCTTATTGCTTATAATTTTTAATTTCCCCCTGAAGAAGTATAGATAATTGTTCCGCTGCTCCCTACTGCATAACAAACATTAGTTGATGCAGCACAAACGGAAAAGAGGCTGTTAGAAGTTGGAGAATTTTGTGTTGTCCAGTTTGATCCTCCGTTTGTAGTTTTAAGAATCAATCCGTCACTGCCAACCGCCCAACCAGTTGACGATGATTGATAGAAATGAATCCAGTATATTGAAGATGAGACAGTACTTGTTTGTAACGTCCAGTTATTTCCGCCATCGTTTGTTTGAACAATTATTCCGGAAGAACCCACAGCAATACCGGACGTAGAAAAATTAAAACAAACGCTGTTTAATAAAGTACTCGTATTACTATTCTGAACAGACCAGGTTGAACCGCTGTTTGTTGTTTTTATTATTGTACCATACTGTCCTACTGCCCATCCGGTTGTGGATGAAGCAAAATACATTGACCACAGATCAGATGTGGTTGGACTTGATTGAATGTTCCAGGTAGAACCGCCATCTGTAGTTTTTAATATTACTCCTCCGTAGCCGCCAGAATACCCCACAGTGGATGAGGTAAAGCAGACTGCATATAAATCATCTGTAATTCCACTTGATTGAGTTACCCAATTAGAACCGCCATTTGTAGTTTTTACAATCGTACCATTATAGCCAACAGCCCATCCGGTAGTTGAAGAAACAAAGTACACTCCTATTAAAGTATTACTTGTTCCGCTTGTTTGTAACGTCCAGCTTGTACCTCCGTTGGTTGTATTAATAATTGTTCCGTAACTGCCAACGGCAAAACCGGTTGAGGTACTTGGAAAATAGACAGAATACAAATTATCACTGGTTGGACTACTTTGCGTTACCCATCCATTAGTTGAAGCGCTGCCGGTAGTAAACGACCGGACAGTTGACCAGCCGGAAGTACCATAACTATTGGATGCATTAACACGCCAGTAATAAGTTGTATTATTCGACAAACCGTTTACCTGGTAATATGTCGAACTGCCGACATTCTGATTGTATATATAACTTGAAAATGAATTGTATGCAGATACTTGTAAATTGTAACTTGTGGCGAGGCTGCTTGAATTCCATTCTAATGTCAGTGAAGTAGATTGATCAGTTGCCCTGTCTGCTGGCAGATATAATGTTGGTGCAGCAGGTATATTCGAACTTCCACTTGTTGTAAATGACCAGACAGGCCCTTCTGAAGAATTATAATCTGCATCGTAAGCTTCAATTTTCCAGTGATAGGTTGTTCCTGCATCTAATCCGGAAAGCAAATAAGAATTTTCGTTGGTCATAGAATAATATGGTGGGTCAGATTCTGTACCAAAATAAATATAATAGGTTAAAGTGTCACTCTCTTCATCGTAACATTCCCAATTTAATGTAACAGAGGTTGAGACTCCGGTTGCACCATCTACAGGATAAGGAGAACCCGGAATATCCGGACCAAGATCAACACCTGATGAGCCCAAATTAACAACATTGTCCTTTCCTTCAACTATTTCAGCCTCGGTTTCATTTATATACTCTGTTGTTCCGCCTGATCGAAAACAGTATAAAAAGTAATTCAAACCAGGATTAAGATTAATTGTTCCTTTTGCAATAGTATCAATAATAGAAAGATTTAATTCACCAACAACCTGATAGAAATCACCGGTATAACTTTTTAATGTAAGCGAAATATTTTCCCAGTCATCTCTTGAGTCATCCCACAATGTGGTGTCAAATAAAGAATACTGTTCTGTTGCATTCCAGGCTTTCAGAAATTCATCAAAACTATCCCACTGGGTAAAATCAAGGCAGAGTACCTTCACTTCATCAATTTCAGCATTAATTTTTGATAAATAATCTTTAGTCTTAACCGTCATTTCTTTCTTTAAATCATAAGATTGTTTCCCTTTCCACCAACCTTTGCCATAAAAATTTTTACCTGATTTTTCTAAAGTAAATTTTACGGATGTCTTTTGTCCTGCCGGTTCCGTTAGATTATGTTCACAGGAAATGAAGAAGTTGCAAACAATAAGGACTAATAAAACTATTGGTAGTTTGTGAATATTAGTCATATAAAACTCCTGGTTAAATTTTTTTCAGAAAAAAATTTATAAAGATATTACAATGTTTCCGCCGAACTCAATTCCGGTAATTCCAAGTGAAGTGCTTTGATTATCAAGTGTACCGGTTGAATATTTGCCCATTAAATCAAAGCTGAAATTATCGGATAGTTTAAAATTGAAACCGGTACCTCCGCCAAAAATTTTTGCGCCGTTATTTTCATATTCATTTTTAGAATAATATTTAAAATCGGCAAGGAGTTTCCAGTTAACACTCTTGCTCAAAAGAATATAAGCCATACTTCCAAAATCGATTTGGTTGCCATTGCTGTTTTTATCTTCAGTTGAAAGGTTACCAAGTCCCCTGTCGTTTCTTCCTTTTGTCCTTTCTCTTGCAAATACTAACAGATCCAATCCGCGGAATTTAAATAGTGCACGCAGGTCAGCAATTAATTTATTACCGGATTTAAATACCTCTGTTTCATCATAAGTATCCTTTCCGTACAAGGTATAAGTAACGTCAAGGGTGAGTTTAAATTTGCGGCTCCAGTTGGATTCTCCGCCGGCATTAATTGAAAATTCCATTCCCGGTTTATAAACAGCATCAAAATTTTCATAAGGTTTAAATCCGTTTTTGTAAACAAAACCAAGCCCGCCGCCAATAATAAAATTCTTTGTCTCGAACGCCATTACAGCATTTAAGTTTGCCATTAAACCCTGGCCAAAACTTGGTACCCTGAAATTCAATGGATAAAGAGCTAATGCGGAGGCGACTGATGCCTGATCTTTTTCTAATTTGGTTTTTCCTGTGGGAAGGAAAACTCCCGCGGTAATTAAAAATTTATCGTTCATTGTAATAAATGAACCGGTGATTCTTGTATCGGTTAATCCATTTAACTTTGTTGAAGCTGTATTAAGGTCAGCAAAAGCAGAATTTGTACTTACCGTAAAAGAAATACTTTTACTTACCGGCACAATTAAATTTAGCGGAATAACCATCTCAGAAATTGTCTGATCATTTTCGGTTGACCAGCTCTGATAGCTGAACCCGGATTTAATATCAGTGCTTCTATAAAAACTGCTTTTGGAAATTTGTCCCAGAATAATTACCGGCAGAAGCGCCATTAACAAAACAATTTTTAATGATAATAATTTCATTTCAAACTCCATTTTGTCTAAGACAATTTTTTATCTTCGCGGAATAACGATTTCAATATCCACTCTAACACCACGACCGAAGTCGGAACTTGTAGTAGGATTGTGATCGTCTCTTCCGGTAACAGTTTCACCGGTTAGCTGATAATTACTTTCAATTAATCTTTCCATAGTTGACTGAGTATATTGGTCATCCGTACTTTGAATTTGCTCTTCTACGCTGCTAACATCCTGCGCCTGGTCAATTATTTCCACCTGCTGATATCTCTGTTCGGCAGCATTAAAAAACGGATCGATTGAGAAAGCCTCTCTGTATTGCTCAGCAGCCTCGTTGTATCGTCCCTGGTCTTCAAGATCAAGACCTTTACTGTAAGCAACAAATGCAAGATAAGATTC
>CAZIDB010000029.1:9993-23985 GCA_964537965.1 uncultured Melioribacter sp.
CAATTTTTGAAGCTTAACTCTTTCAACAACGCGAAGATCTTTTACCTTGGATAGATCGGTAATTAACATTTCTGTTAAACCTTTCTGAAGAGGATCCAGTGCTTTGTTATTTCCAATATTCCGGAAATACAAAACCGCCAAAGAATTTGTCCGGATTGTGTCAGCTTTAATTTCGTTTTCAACCTTTAATGCTCTTTTAACATCTTCTTCAATTTTTTTATTTGCAATCCATTGTATTCTGCCTTCAATTATTTCAATCGTATTACCGCTTGAGTAACCGCCATTGATATAACTCTTATAATACTTAAGCGCATTATCATAATCCGGCACAGATTCATATGATAAACCTAAATAGAAAATTGAAGTACCGTCATTACTGTTTAACTGCAGGGCATTATTCAATGATGAAATAGCATTTGCAAAATCTTTCGATTTATAAAACGCAATTCCAAGTTCTCTATGGATATCAGGATTCTGAGGTTCAGCAATCAGTGCTTCTTTAAATTTCACTATAGCTTGATTGTAATTTCCATTACCCGCATCATTTAATGCCTCATCAAACAAAGTAACAGAACAACCGCTAAAAAGAAAGAATATAAAAACCAATGGCAGGAAAAAAGTGATTCTATTTTTCATAAAGATTCCTATTGATTATCAATTAAAAAAAGAAAACAATCAGGAACATAATAGAACGATTTTTATTATATGTGAATTTATGACCGCCGGAAAGTACGTTTGGAAATTAGTAATTTTTTCCGTCAAAAACACAAGCCGAAAAATTTTTTAATAATAATATTTTTAAGGCTGGAAATCCGTAGAAGATTAACTGATAAAATTTTAGAATAAACTCTACTTATAGGGATTAAACCAAGGAAGGAATTGTTGAGAGTAATTTAAGTTGTTTGAGAATTAGTATCGTCAGCTTTAGATGTATCCTGGGTTCTATCTATTGTTCTGCCGGCTTTGCGAAGCATATCTTTAAGTAAAAACTCAATCTGGGAATTTATGCTTCTCAAATCGTCAGCCGCCCATTTTTCAAGGGCGGCATAAATATTCTCATCTATTCTCAATAGGAATTTTTTCTTTTCTGCCATATTAACTTTCTTCTATGATGTTGCTGCTATTGTGCTATGCCTGTTTTCAATTGCAACAAAAAGAACAAGTGGAATAATCCATGGATTTTCATCAAGTAAAGTTGAATTGTGTTCTATATGTATTTCTGCCTTTTCCACGAAACTAACTTTAAACTTTAGCGAGGTTATTACCAAACCGTCTTCTGTTTGAATTTCAATCCTTGGTTTAAATGCAGGAAAAACAACTTTTAGACTTTGTCCTCTTTCTAAATTTATTAAACCGGTTTTACCAAATCCTTTTCTTATAAATTTAGCAATCGGTATTTCACAACCAAGAGGACGCACAGCCGTTTCGGATTTCCAGAAACTTGGTTTATAAATTTCCCAGTTCTTACCCTCAAGATTAACTAATACACGTTGACCAAAGAAACCGGTAATCTGAATTGTACCTAAAACAATATTCTCATACCTGAGTTCATAATAACGTTTTAAAAATGAATTTTGTTTGAATTCAATTACTTTACCTGTCATTTCAGAAAGATTCATATAACTTCCCGTAACTTTGATTGAAGTTTAGTTTAATTAATATAAAGTGCCTGCATTAATAACCGGTTGTGCAGAAACCTCTGATACCAATGCGACTAATAAATTATTTACCATCGTAGCTTTCTTTTCCTCATCAAGCTGAACAATGTGTTGTTCACTTAAGGATTTAAGAGCCATATCAACCATGCCAACTGCACCTTCAACTATTTTTTGCCTTGCAGCAACAACAGCCTGTGCCTGTTGCCTTCTTAACATTGCCTGGGCAATTTCAGGTGCATAAGCAAGATGACTAATTCTTGATTCGATAATTTCCAGACCGGCAACCTGTAGCCTTAATTGAACCTGTTTTTTTAGCTGCTCTGAAATTTCCTGCGGATTTCCACGCAGTGAAGCCTTATTCTCATCCGATGAATCGTATGCGTACTCAGATGCAAGTCCACGGATTGCAGTCTCACTTTGAATAGCGACAAATTGTTCATAATTCTGTACATCAAAAAGTGCCCTGGCTGAATCTACAACACGCCATACAATTACGGCGGCAATTTCAATTGGATTGCCGTGAAGATCATTTACCTTAATCTTTTCACTATTAAAATTTCTAATTCTTAAAGTGACTAATTTCTTTATTGCAAATGGATTAGCCCAATGAAAGCCGGAATCTTTTACAGTTCCAATATATTTACCAAAAAGCATTAAAACCCGGGAATCATTAGGATGAACAATAAAAAGACCAATCATTAAAAAGAAATCAAGGATAAATAGAGGAATTATTAACCAGAGAAGTGAAGCGTCTTCATTACTGGCGCCTTTATAAATCAGAAAAATATCAAGTGAAAGAATTACCAGGATGATAAAAACCATTAAATAACCGTTAAGTCTTTTGGCATTTTTTTCAGAAATCGTTTCCATTTTAAAACTCCATTTAATTGCTATCGTAATGATATCATATTAATATTATTAATGCAAGAAAAATTTTTCTAAAGAACCAAGATTTTTAAGCCTTGAAAATGCAAGCTACTTCCAGCTTAAATTTTCATATTATTCTCTTCTGTAAGGTTGGAATAAAAAAATGTTTTATTTGTCTAATCATAAAACCGTTTAATAATTAACTGCTGCCTTATCCTGACATTGATTTTCACTTCAAATTACAGGAAAAAGCAATAAGTCTGAAAGAATTCTTATTCGCAATTATTAAACTAAATTAAGAAGGTTTTCTTATAACAAATTCGATTTGCTCAATAGAAATCAGAACAAATGAATACAAATGCAAATTTTGCCCATTAACAATACCTGGTAGTTAAACGATACTATGAAAAAGCAACTTATAATACTTTTGTGCTTGGCATTAAATACAGCATTGCTAAGCCAGGAAAAAATTTACATTCATAAATCTGATAACATTACATTGGGTGCTTCTCTATCAGCAATTGATAGCTTTTATTTCAGCAATGATGGCACCTTAATTAATCTAAGTGTTGGGGATACTGCCGTTCAATACTCCTTATCAGAAATTGACAGCATTTCATTTGCAGAGAATTCCGATACTGTTTTAATAAATTACAACGATTCAGATGTATCAGTAATTAATCCATTTGCGTACGAAGGAGTTTCTGTAAATGTTAATGGTGCTTCCGTAACAGTAAATGCCGGTGAGGATACAAAAAATGTTACATACAAACTTACAGGGACAACAGCAGATGGTTCATTTAAAGTTTACAGTGAAAAGAAATTTAACCTTTTACTTAGCGGAATAAACATAACAAATACTACCGGCCCGGCAATAAATATTCAGGCAGGTAAGAAGATTTCCGTAATTCTTGCAGACGGCACAAATAATATTTTAACTGACGGAAGTTCATATGCAGATAGCTTAATAATTGATTCTGTTACTGTTGAAGAGCAGGATGCTGCGTTCTTCTGTGAAGGATCACTCATATTCAGTGGTGATGGAACATTGACTGTTAACGGTAAAGGTTCATTGCAGCATGCTATTTGCAGCGACGATTTAATTCAGGTAGATGGAGGCAATATAATTGTAACAAGTGCAGCAAAGGATGGTTTGAATGCAAATGACGGTATTGTTATTACAAACGGTTCAATCAAAATAACATCATCCGGCGATGCAATTGATGGCGGTAAAGGATATGTAGATATTTCAGGAGGTGAAATAATTACGATAAATTCTGTTTCAAATACCGATGGAATTTCCTGCGATAGTACTATTACTATTTCAAATGGTATATTAAATATGACACTGAGCGGTGATCAGTCAAAAGGATTGAAATCCGGTAAGAATATGATATTGAGCGGTGGAAGCATAACAATAAATACTTTGGGTAATGCTGTACTTGAAACTTACGGTTCAGGTTATAATCCGTCATATTGTACTGCAATCAAGAGTGACAGTTCAATATTCATTAACGGAGGCGAAATAACAATTACAAGTAGCGGCAAAGGCGGCAAAGGAATATCTGCCGACAGTAATGTTATTATCACAGGTGGAATTGTTAAGATAACAACATCCGGAGCAGGAGCAACATATAAAAATTCAAGCAATATATCAGACGCTTATAATGCGACCTGCATAACTGCCAATGGAAATATTATCATTCTTGGTGGTAATATAACAACTTCAAGTTCAGGTTCTGCCGGAAAAGGAATAACAGCTGACGGCTCTTTAACAATTGGAGATTCAACAGCTTCGCCTGAGATAAATATTACAACATCAGGATCAAAGATCACAATTTCCGGCTTTGGCCAAAATGCAAATTACGCTGAAGCAAAAACAATTAGCTGTGATGGCGCTGTTACAATTAATAATGGAGTTATTACAATTTCTTCTGCGGATGACGGAATTAAATCTGCTATTTCAGTTATAATTAACAGCGGAGAAGTAACTATTACAAAATCAACAGAAGGTATTGAAGCCCCGCTCATTAAGGTAAACAACGGAGTTTTAAGTATTGCAGCATCTGATGATGGATTTAATGCAACCAAAGGAAATGGCGGTGAGTTCAATGATGGAAGTTACCTTTATCTTAACGGTGGTAATGTTGAAGTAAATGTAACCAAAGGCGATGGTTTGGATAGTAACGGTAACATAGTTATGACTGGTGGAACTGTAGTTGTTCACGGTCCCTCTTCTCAACCTGAAGTTGGGGCAGATTATAACGGAACGTTTGTTATATCAAGTGGATTATTATTTGTAACGGGACCAAATTCCGGAAATATGATTCAGGCAACCAGTACCAGTTCTACTCAGTATGCTTTGAAAGTTACATCAAACTCATCATTGAATTCATCAACATTATTTAATATTCAGGATGCTAACGGCAATAGTCTTGTTACATATAAACCTGTTAGGAATGTTTATTACGTAGTCTTTTCATCACCTGAATTGAAGAGCGGTTCTACTTATTATATTTATACCGGAGGAAGTACGACCGGCACTTATTCAAATGGATTGTATGTCGGAGGTACATATTCAGGAGGTACACTGAAGAAGAGCTTTACTGTTTCAGGTAAAGTAACCAGTGTCTCTTTCTGATTTTTGTAAGAAAATCAAAATAATATTATTAAGGAAATTATGAACAGAATCTTTTTATTAACATCAACACTTATAAAGGATTTATTATGAGAAGAATAGTTGTTCTATTCTTTTTGTGCATCGGCACTATGTACTCCCAGACTTATTACATGAAAATATGGTCAAAAGGAGTTGCAACCACAATTCCGGTACAGGAAATAAAGAAGATCACTTTCTCGGATATCTCCAGTGCAATTGGCAATGAACAAGTTAATACTGTAATTAAAAATTTTAAGCTATTGCAGAATTATCCAAATCCTTTTAATCCAACTACTACAATTGAATACGAGATTCCAACCGAAGGTGATGTTGAGATTAAAATTTTCAGCATCGATGGACAATTGGTCAGATTGTTTGAAAGCACACATAATTCACAAGGTTCTTACACGATTGTATGGGACGGTAAAAATAACGCCGGGCAATCTGTTGCAAGCGGATTATATATTTATCGCGTTAAGTATAAGAACAATGTGCTCGCTAAAAAAATGTTATTCGTAAAATAGATTTTCCCGGGAAAATGAATCATGAAAAATATATTTATTTCAATACTATTTGTTGTTCTGTCAAACATAGCGTACACCCAATCTCTGACGATATATAAAACAGATCAGTCCACACTTAAATTTCAACTTTCTGATATTGACAGCGTTACATTTTCTGTAACCTCACTTTCAAAGACGGTTGATTCATCTTCTGATTATGACATATCAGTTGAATCAATTGATCACTCAACTAATACTACCGAATTGTTAGAAAGCGTCATAGATACAGAAAAGAATTTGAAAAGCGCTGATGAGGCTAATAATTATGTTTCGCAAAAATCTGTTTCAGAATATTCCGGTATCAGGAAAAGAAAAACAAACAGGAATTGAATGCTTCCCGTCCGTTAATTTTGTTTTACCTGCTCTTCTCTCAAAATATTATTTATTCAATCAATTGTAATGAACGCTTTCATTACATCATCTTTATACCCGGAAACAAGTTCAAATGCTTTTTCTACTTCACTCATTGTAAATCTGTGCGTTGCCATAAAATCCATATTAATTTTTTCGCTTTGCAAAAGATCAATTGCTTTCTGAGTGCAATGAACCTGCCTCCTTACATTAATTATTGTGATTTCTTTCCTTCTTAATTCATGAATTGGGAATGATATTTTATCCACCTCAGGTATGCCGACAATTACAAGATTACCTCCGGGCTTTAGTAATTCAATTCCCTGCCGTACTGCATTAGGATCGCCACTGCATTCAAAAACTACATCCATCAAAAGAGGATTATGGTTTGTGATTTCTTTTACAACATCCAAATGATCCGGGTTGCCGGTCCAGGTTGGATTTATTTTTCTCGAAAAGTCTAAGCGATAATCTAATTTGTCGGTCACATAAACACTATCAATATTCATTGTGCCAAGTACAAGTAACACAGACAGACCAATCGGGCCAGCGCCGAGAATGGCTGCATTCATTTTATATTTAAGTTTAGCTCTTTCAACTGCGTAAACTCCGATTGCTAATGGTTCCGATAATGTTGCCTGTTCGTAAGTCATCGAATCACTTATTGGAAAACAACTTTTTTCTTTCATAACAATGTACTCGCTTAAGCAACCGTTAAGCTGTTTAGGGCAACCTAAAAACAATAAATTACGACAAGTATTTTCCCTTCCGGCTTTACACTGATCACAAACCCCGCAGGATACAGCCGGATCGATTGCAACTCGTTGTCCTTCTTTTACCTTAGTTACATTCTTCCCAACTTTTTCAACAATGCCGGCGGCTTCATGTCCTATTGTAAAAGGATATTCAACTACCTGCGAACCAATTCTTCCCGTGGTATAATAATGAATATCAGAGCCACATATTCCAACTGTTTTAATTCTAATTAATACATCATTCTCTTCTTTTATTTCAGGAGCTGGAATATTTTTAATTTCAAACTTCTTTATTCCGGTTAATAATACAGTTCTCATTTTTATTCCTTTTAATATTCTTGAATGAAATTAATGCTGACAATTTTTAATGTTAAAATAAAATAAATTCTAATTCGGCAAACAAATTCGCTCGTAAAAAAAAATTTGTCATGCTATTTCATATTTCAGTAAAAATTTTATCTTTAAATAAACAGACTGCTTCTTCAGCCATTTAGCAACTTAAAAATAATATAGATGAATATTTATCTGGAACTACGAAAAATTAGAGTGTGTTGATTTATTAATATAAGCTGGAAGTTATAACCAGGTTTTTGATCCGTTTCAATTTATTCCGGTTATTATTTTTTTGAGAGGGCATAAAATATTTAAGGGATTATTGACATTTGGTCATTTCGGTTTAGTTCTAATCAAATTTTTATCCGGGCTGGATAATTTATTTAAAGGAGGAATGATGTATAGGGAACTAATTAGTTCTTTTATTCTATTTTTAATTTTTAATTCACCAGGAATATTAGCTCAAGTTTCTGTTAACCCAGACAGTGCTCTTCATAAAATTTTACTATCGCACACAGGCACAAAACTTTCTCTTGCAGATGCGAAACAATCAGCATTGGAAAATGCTACTTCAGTTAAAGCAGCCGAAGCGCAATACTTAGCAGCTGTTGCAACAGTCCGCAGAGAATCCGGTTTTTTTGATCCCGAGTTCTTTTTCTCTTACAATTATGTTGATCAGAAGATGCCTGCCGCATCCTTTTTTGCCGGCGCTAATACTTTGTCTACACAACAAACAGATTATAAAACCGGTTTAAGGTTAAGCCTTCCTATTGGAACTCAGTTAGAGTTATCAATGAACGCTTCAAAGCTGAATACGAATTCTACTTTCGCATTTTTAAACCCTGAGTATGATACCTATGGAGCAATTAGTTTTCGTCAACCGCTGCTTGAAGGATTTTCTGCTTCTGCCAGAGAAAGACTTTCGATCGCTGAAAATCTGCTTGAAGTGAAAAAGAATTTTTATGATCAGCAAATGCTTGCAATAAATACAGCAGTAGAACGGGCTTACTGGGATTTGTATGCGCTTGAAAGAAATTATGCGGTACAGGAACTTACAAGAGACGAAGCAAAAGCGTTATTACAAGAAGCAGAACTTAGAGCAAAATCCGGATTGGTTGGGCCAAACCAGGTTGCAAACGCTAAAACATTTTTAGCTCAGCAGGAATTATTATTGCTTGACAGTGAAGAACAATTAGATAAACAATCTGACCAGTTTGCAGCGTTAATAGGTAAAAAGCCCGGAGCAGGAACAATCCGTTTTATTCCAACTGATGAACCTTCATCAGATTATTCTGTAGAAAATGCAGATGTACTTGTTGATTATTCACTCAACAGCAATCTTGATTTGCAGGCTGCAAAGAAAAATGTTGAATCAATAAACATCCAGGTTAGCTCAGCAAAATGGAAAGTGCTTCCAAGTTTAGATTTATTCGGCGCTTTGGGTGGAAACGGATTGACAGGTACACCCCAGGATGTTGTTTTTGGAGATCAGACTTTCCGTACATCACGCAGCGGAAGTTTTGGAGATGCCATTACACAACTTACTAAACGTGAATTCCCAAACTGGAGTATTGGTGTAGAACTTACTTTACCCATCGGTTTCCGCAGTAACTCTGCCGAGAAAGAAAGACTTGAAGCCGAAGGAATTAATGCACAGCAGATCTATATTGAATTATCACGCAGCCTTGAGGAACAGGTACGATCAGCCTGGCATGAATTATCTCATGGTAAAAAAAGAATTGATGCTGCATTAGAAGGAGTAAAGGCAGCACAGGAACAAGTACGAATTGGTATGATTGAATTCCATAACGGAAAGTCGACTGCATTTGAACTTGTAAGACTTGGAGCTGATTTTGCAACTGCCCAGCAGCGTTACTCGGAAGCATTGGTTAAAACTGCAAAAGCAGCTGCCTTGCTTAAGCAGCTTACATCCGGAAAATATACCGGTAAAATTTAATTTGAAAGGAATAATATGATACGTACAAAAAATAAAATAAGTTCGGTTTACAACGCAATGCCAAGGCTGTTATTATTTATTAATATTTTGATCTCTTCTTTTATTCTTGTTAGCTGCTCTAAGCAGCAGCAGTCAGCCGGAGGATTCTCAATGCCTCCTATGCCGGTAGAAGTTGCAGACGTTAAAGTGCAGAAGGTTGCAGATCAATTTGAAGCAGTGGGATCAATTGAAGCATTAGAATCGATTTCAGTAGTTTCGGAAATTGATGGTACTGTAATTAAACTTCCATTTGAAGAAGGAGCTTTCATTAAAAAAGGAGATCTGATTGCACAATTGGATGATTCACAGCTTGCCGCAGAAGTTAAACGCAGTGAAGCTTTGTTTGAACAAAGCAAATCTAACTATGACAGGATGAAATCAATTGTTGATCAGAAAGCTGGTACACAACAGGATCTTGATGATGCAAATGCAGCATTACATGTAGCAGATGCCAATCTTGCACTTGCCAAAGCACGATTTTCCAAAACAAGAATTACTGCTCCTTTTGATGGAATGATTGGCGCTCGAAATGTTAGTGTGGGTACTTTCCTAAGAACCGGGCAGGCGATAACTGAACTTGCAAATATTCATGAAATTCGTGTAAACTTTTCTGCACCGGAAAGTTTTCTATCTCAGCTTAACCGCGGTGCAGCAGTTACGGTCTCAACGCCTGTTTATAAAGATCATACGGTACAGGGTAAAATAATTGTAATTGAACCCGTGCTTAATGAATTGACAAGAAATGCGAAAATTATTGCCCGTGTTTCTAACCCCGGACAAAAATTTCTACCGGGAATGTCGGCAAATGTTTCTGCAGTCTTAAGTGAGCATGCGAATGCAGTAACAATCCCTAATGAGGCTGTTTTCGCAAATGGCGATCAATCATTTGTGTTTGTAGTAAAACCGGAAGGTAATGTTACAAAGGTACCGATTACACTTGGTTTGCAGTTGGCAGACGTAGTTGAAGTTACAAGTGGATTGGAAAACGGGATGCAGGTTGTTAAAGCCGGTCATCAAAAATTATTTGAAGGCGCTAAGATAATGCCGGTAAATTCAAATAAAGAGTTAAGCAGTAAATAATATTTTGTTGAAGTAAAAGAAAATGAAACGTAAGAACTGTTTACTTTTTCTTAACGAAAGGAACTGATATGAAACTTAGTGATATATCCATTAATCGCCCCGTATTGGCAACTGTTATGAGTCTGGCAATATTGTTATTCGGAATAATTGCCTTCTTCCTATTACCAGTACGTGAATATCCGGATATTGATCCCCCGATAATTTCTGTTGTATCACTTTACAGAGGTGCAAGCCCCAGCGTGGTTGAAACAGAAATAACAAACATTCTGGAAGAACAATTTGCTACACTTGAAGGAGTAAAAACAATTACTTCATCAAGCCGGGAAGAAGGTTCTGTTATTACAATTGAATTTGAATTGAACCGTAATGTTGATGAAGCGGCAAATGATGTTCGTGACAGAGTATCACGTATAAGAGGAACACTCCCCCGGGAAATTGAAGATCCGATTATTTCCAAGGTTGATGCTAATGCCCAGCCCATAGTCTGGCTTGCTCTTTCAAGCGAAACTCATTCAGGACTTGAGATAAGCGACGTAGCAGAGAAAATATTAAAAGAAAAGTTTCAACGTTTACCCGGAGTTGGTTCTGTTTTTATAGCAGGCGAAAGACGTTATGCAATGCGCGTTTGGTTAGATCCGCTTCGTATGGCATCTCATGGTTTAACTACGCAGGATATAGAAGCTGCAATACGTGGAGAAAATGCCGAGATACCGGGGGGAAGAGTTGAAGGTTCGAAAAGAGAATTCGCTGTCCGTACAAGAGGAGAATTAGCAAAGCCCGAAGAGTTCGGAGCAATTATTATTTCACACAAAGATAATGATGTTGTCCGGCTTAGAGACGTTGCCGATGTAACTGTTGGAGCAGAAAATGAGCGGACTGCAGTTCGTTTTAATGGCAATCAAACAGTTGGACTTGGAATTGTTAAGCAATCCAAAGCAAGTACAGTTGATGTAGCAGCAGAAGTAAGAAAAGCTCTTCCGGAATTATCAGCATTACTGCCTAAGGGAATGAAAATAGATGTTGCTTATGATTCAGCAGATTTTATAAATGAATCAATTAATGAAGTACAGGAAACATTAATAATTGCCGTTTTGCTTGTAATACTTGTTGTACTGGCATTTCTAAAAAGTTTTCGTGCTACAATTATTCCTACCCTGGCAATCCCAATTTCAATTATAGGAACGTTTGCAGTTATTTACTTTGCCGGATTCACGATTAACATTTTAACTTTACTTGCATTAGTTCTTGCAATTGGATTAGTAGTTGATGATGCAATTGTTGTTCTTGAGAATATCTATCGTCATATGGAAATGGGAAAATCCCGATGGCAGGCCGCTATGGATGGCAGTAAAGAAATTGGTTTTGCTGTTATTGCAACTACAATAGCACTTGTTGCTGTTTTCATTCCTCTTGCTTTCCTAACAGGTTCGGTCGGACGATTGTTTAATGAATTTGGATTATCAGTTGCTGTTGCAGTTTTAATTTCAGGATTTGTTGCTCTTACTTTAACTCCAATGATTTCATCACAAATTCTTAGACCGCTACATGGAACAAGCAAAAGCTGGGCATCAAGATCGTTCGATACATTTTTTGACTTTCTTAACCGGTTCTATGAAAGACTGTTGAGAGGAACATTAAGAAGAAGATTGATAACAGTACTTGGCGGGTTTGGTATAATAGCGTTAAGCTATTTTATTTTTACAAGTTTGCCAAGTGAGCTTGTCCCAACTGAAGATCGCGGAATTGGATTTGGAATTGTAATTGCTCCGGAAGGTGCTACATTGGATTATACTGATGGCTACGTCCGTGAGATTGAAAAACGATTGTTAGCTTTACCTGAACGACGAGGACTTTTTACTGCAACAGGTTTGGGTTTTGAAGGTCCAGGAAACGTAACAAATAGTTTTATGTTTCTTAATTTAAAACCACGTGATGAAAGAGATAAATCCCAACAACAAATTATACAGGAATTATTTCCTCAGATGATTTCTATTCCTGGAGTTCTTGCATTTATAGTCAATCCACCAACGTTGGGAGCAGATGCATCAGCAAATCCGGTTAATTATGTGCTTCAGGCAGATTCATATGATGAACTAAATCAAGCTGTAGGTATAATGATGAGCGAAGCGTCCAAACTTGGTTATTTAATAAATATGGATAGCGACCTTCGCTTAAATAAACCTCAACTTGATATTCATATCGACCGTGAACGGGCTTCAGGCTTAGGTGTTTCTGTTGCAGATATCGGATCAACATTAGAAACATTTTTAGGTGGGCGTGCAGTAACAAATTTTAAAAGAGGCACAAAACAGTACGACGTTATTCTTCAGATGAAGCCTCAATCAAGAGCCACACCGGAAGCAATTCAGAATCTTTATATACGTGGTAATGGTGGTTTGGTACAACTTGCAAATGTTGTTAAAGTAGAAAAGACCGTTGCAGCAAAAGAATTAAATCATTATAACCGTATTAGGTCTGCAACAATTTCTGCCAGCCTTGCGCCGGGAATGACTTTAGGTAATGCACTTGATGATCTTGACAGAATTGCCGCAGAAAAACTTCCTGCCGGAGTTAAACATGATTATGCCGGGCAATCACTTGAATACAAAAGCTCAAGTACAAGTCTGTACATAATGTTCCTGCTTGCGATAGTATTTATTTATCTTGTTCTTTCGGCTCAGTTTGAAAGTTTCATTCATCCCTTTACAATTTTATTATCTGTTCCACTGGCTGTCTTCGGAGCATTGTTAACGCTTTATATTTTTGGTCAAAGTCTTAATATTTATTCCCAGATTGGATTGATAATGCTTGTAGGACTTGTAACGAAAAATGCAATTCTGATTGTTGAATTTGCAAACCAATTAAGAGAGCAAGGCAATACCATAATGGAATCAATTATTCAGGCAGCAACCATAAGGTTAAGACCAATATTGATGACTTCATTCGCAACCATTTTCGGAATACTTCCAATTGCAATCGGTTTAGGTGCCGGTGCTGAATCAAGACGACCTTTGGGTTTGGCAGTTGTTGGCGGTATGTTATTTTCTACATTTTTAACGTTGGTAATTGTTCCAGTAGTTTACACTTTGCTTTCCCGTGAAAAAGCAGTTGAGAAAGAAACAGAAAAACAGCGCTACGATTCTGATATAGATGGACAAATGATTGGAGAAGAGTTTGCAAAATGAGACTTGATTCTGAAAGTTTAAAGCTAAGTTGTTGTTGCTCGATTCCTGAATTATGATATTTGTATGATTGTATGTTTATATGGTACAACCATCTTTCATGCAATCATTCAGATATCTTACTTCAGACAATTACAACACAACGTTCGCTCTTTCATTATTCAATCACGCTTACTTTTTTCATCACTTAAAATACGCAAGTATGTTGCTATTTGTCCCCTATGATGAATTTCATGATCTAGATTTCTTCTTAGAATTAACCACATTATACTTACTTCTTCACTATAGCTATCATCAAATATTTTTGCTTCAAGCGCTTCTGGCCCAAGCGAATCGATCATTTTTATTTTTGCTTCAAGCGAATCTTTCAGTTTAAAAATGAGCTTGTTAAACTGTTCCCTTGTAAAGGTCAAGCCTTCAACATTGTGGGTTTCAATGGAATTAATAAACGGATTTTGGATTTTTTCACATAACCAATAATCAAGGTCAATCAAATGTTTTGTAATTTGTGCAAAGGATAAAGAACTTTCGCTTACCTTCCAGTTCTC
>CAZIDB010000029.1:24085-30109 GCA_964537965.1 uncultured Melioribacter sp.
AATGTTTTGTAATTTGTGCAAAGGATAAAGAACTTTCGCTTACCTTCCAGTTCTCGTAACCTTCGGGTACTTTAATTAATCTTTTAATAGTTGATTCCCTTGCTGCTATAGAAAACTGCTTTAATATTTTCTTAATCATTTATTCCTCCAATAACATTTTTATGTTTGACACAATAAATTTTGCATCATTAAAGCCAAAGCCATCACATAGAATGGGCTCTCAAAAAGGAATGTTTTTTTTAGAATACTTATTAGGATAATTAACTTTTGCCCTAACATAATTTATTTGTAATAGTTAATCAAGATGTATTTTTCTTCTAACATTTCTAAATTAAAGAAAAGGATAACATTTCTATATTGATAACACATTTAATAATTGATCTACTATAAATTTTTATTGCACTAAAAAAACAAAAACTATAACTTTTAGAGGCATATAGGAAGAAATGTTGTAAGTCTGAGTTGAGTTTAGTATTTATTTAAAGGTGAACTGTGATTAACCGGAAAATAATTTCACTTGCACTTGTTTTGACCTTTATAGTCTTTTCAGGTTGTTCTAAAGACAATAGACCCTTAGAACAAAAATTGCAATCTGCTTTATTAGATAACTTAGAAAGCTATAATGTTAAAGGTGCATCGGTTGCTATTATTCTTCCCAATCAAAAACTTATAACTGTTACAGCCGGTTTTTCCCACGATACTGTAAAGATAAAACCTGATATGTTTTTTGCAACTGGCAGCATAACAAAAAATGTTGTAGCTACGCTTACATTTAAACTTGCCGAGCAAGGTTTGCTTTCTATTAACGACTCCATATCAAAATGGCTACCTAAATATCCTTATGTGGACAGCACAATAACAATTAAACAATTGCTCCATCATGAAAGTGGTTTATATATGTTTTGGGAGAACCAGAAACTCTGGGATGATTTGATTAAATATCGTGATAGTATTTTTACTCCGGATGTGGTTTTATCTTATATCAAAGAACCGTATTTCAAACCGGGTAAAGGATTCCGTTACTCAAATACAAACTACCTTTTACTTGCTTTAGTAATTAAAAAGGCCACTGGGTCAAATCTATCGACTGAATTCAAAAAACTTTTATGGGAACCGCTGAATCTTAAAGAAGTATATTTATCGCAGGAAGAAGAATTGCCCTCTAACCTGGCTCACGTCTGGGGAGATAATTTTGAAAAAGATGGTTCGTTCAGGGATATCACTTTTCTTCCAAGGGTTTCTCATGAAAGCATCACTTATGGTTCATCCGGAATTTTTATAACTGCTAAGGATCTTGCCCTCTGGTGCTACTCTCTTTTTAATGGAAAAGTACTGGAAAAATCTTCTATGAAACAAATGTTAGATTTTAATAAAGATGGTTATGGACTTGGAGTTCATCTGTTTAATAAAAGTATTACTGATGGTGAAATAGTATATGGACACGGCGGAGCAAATATTGGGACTTGTGCATATATGGCCTATTTACCCGAATATAAGGTTAGTATCGTTCTAATGATAAATGCATTTATTGGAGGCTGTCTGGATGACATGCTCGAAGATGTAATAGAAATTCTAGTTGATAACATAAATAAAGGATAAAATCATTCTCAAGCTTGTATTGATTGATCAAATTATGAATATGGAAGTAATTTACATTAGCGTCATTTAGGAGGTTTAAAATGAAATACAAAATTCATCGCCTGGAAATTAAAATGAATGAAGATCAGGTTAAATTGGAGCAATTTCTTAATAACCTTAAAGGTGAGGTTGTTTCAATAATTCCAAATGTTAAACCGATATTTCTTTGGATGGGTGCAACTGCCAGAGTTGATTTTCTTTTTATCATTGAAAAAGTTCAATAGCTTTTTCCATAGCGCCAGCATTATACCCGGATACAAACAAAACCATTCTGATAATATGCTTTTATAATATTATCTTATAACTGAAATTAGGAACTGAAAGCAAATTTATGATAACTCTTTTACGCACCAGCAGCGATAACGAGGATTTCAGAAGTTTAACATTATTACTCGATGAAAGCCTGACTGACAATTATTGTAAAGACCAGTCAGAAATTGTTTTATTGCAGAAAATAACTTAACAATTCTGAAATAGAACTCCCTTAGGCAGATTGCTTCACTTCATTCGCAATGACAACAGAGTCAATAGACAATTGTAAATAGTCAATCTAATTTGTATCCCCGTAAAAATTCTTCAATAGTCATTCTCTTTCTTCCTTCCGGCTGGATTTCAAGAATGTTGATTGCAAAATCTTTACAGCCAATTGCCGCTTGTGTTTTTGTCTGGTGGATTTGTCCGGCATTTATAATTAATTCTTTATTGATTGACGTTTTATAAAGCTTGTAATGCTTTTCATTCAAATTAAAGAATGCAGCAGGATAAGGAGATAATCCTCTTACAAGATTATGAATTTGCTCTGCGGTTTTATTCCAATCAATTAAACAGGTTTCCTTAGTGATTTTTGGAGCAGGAGAAGCTAATGAATCATCCTGCTTTTTAACAACAACATTTCCGTCTTCAATAAGTTCAAGAGTCTTAATAACTGTTCTACTTCCTAACAAACTCATCTTGTCATGCAGTGTCCCAAAATTATCTTCATCAAGTATCGGAATTTTTTCCTGGAGAATCATATTTCCTGTATCAACTTTTTCCTGCAGAAAGAAAGTTGTTACACCGGTTTCTTTATCTCCATTTATTAATGCCCATTGGATTGGAGCGGCACCCCTGTATTTTGGCAGCAAAGAACCATGCAGATTGAAAGAACCGAGTTTAGGAATTGTAAACACTTCCCTTGGAAGAATCCTGAAGGCAACAATTACAAAAACATCAGCTTCAAATTGATTAAGCTGATTTATAAAATTATCATCCTTTAAATTTTCCGGTTGCAGCACCGGGATTCCTTTTTCAACTGCATACTGTTTTATTGGAGTAAAAGATATTTTTTGTCCTCTCCCCCGTTCCTTATCAGCACCGGTAACAACAGCTACAACTTTATGTTTAATTTCATAAACTGCTTTTAATGACGGAAGGGCAAAATCGGGTGTGCCCATGAAAACTATATTCATATTGTAACTTTTTATAGATAAAATTATTTCGAAAAAATCTTGCATCGTAAATTTACCTGAGGACAACCAGATAGCAAAGGATTTTTGTTTAATCATAATTTCTCCCTTAACCTTCGCCTCAGCTTTAGCCTATGTATTCTCATTTACCTCACTAAGACTTCTCAGTAATTCTTCTTTCCTTTGAATAGTCAGCGTTGAGTTCTTTACGTAATTTGTAAATACCTCATCGGTAATCAAAGGCAATTCCGTTTCAAGTTTTATTCTGAAGTTTTCATCGAACTTTGTTTTTGAAAAATCAGCTTTATAGAAATGTATTGGCTCAAGCCCGGTTACATTATTGAATTCCGAATATGCAAGGTTAGAGCTGAAGAAGTAAGTGTTTCTGAAAGTAATATTTTCAAAAACTGTGTGGGTAAGATTCATTTTATCAAACAAAGAATTAACAATGTTTCCGCCTTTAAACAAGCAATTGTTCAGTGCTGAAAAAGTAAAGACAGAGTCCTCAATCAAATCAAGATTTTCAATTTTAATATGAATAAGAGTGCAAACCGAAAGAGCAGTTTTGATAATGGAACACTTTCTAAGGTTGCATCTTGAGAATTGTCCATAGTTAAAAACGTTCTGAAAAAATACAAGATTGATATGCTTCGTTTCATCAATCTTGGACATTTCCGATAAGTACATAAATAAGAAATCAGTGCTTACCTGCTGATGAAGACTTAATTCATTATACCTCTCCGTATATTCTTCAAGCACCTTATTCTTTTCTTTTATTTGATTCAGAATTTGTTCATTCAAAATAATATCAACTGCACTCTGCTTGTCGGTAATTCCGTTTTTTCCTGTTTCAAGTATGTTCTTAGCATAATCAAGCCTGCCCTTTAACGGATAATCCTGTATAAAAAAGTTTTTGTTAATGCTAATAAGTTTATCAACAATATATTGAATTTCCTTATTCTTGCGGTCCTGGGTTAGTACAGAACAAATTGCATTCAGAACATCATAATCAAGTTCGGTATAAATACAGTTCAACAGAATAGTAATAGAATTTTTCTGGTAGTATTTGGACTGAAACAGGTTTTTTAAGAATCGCATTGCAGAAATATAATGCGAATAGACCAGGTTGCTTTCTATATAAACCCCAAGTGTTGCAACTGCAGCAAGCCTTTCGCTCTTGTTTATTGAAAACAGCTGCTTAATTGTTTCCTCATAATTCCTGCTTCTTTTTTCATCTAAGTATTTTCTGAATCCGACATAAGCAGTGTAAAGTGTACCAATGAGGCCTATAATTGCAACAATCAGAGTTGTATTCTGAGATAAGAATTTACTTAGTGCTTCCATTCTTGCCCTCTTAACCTTTCTCCTTTCGGATTTTGTTTTTAAAGAAGGAACAGCAGCTACAATTTATATCAGGACTTTTTCCTTTCCGTTATGCTGTAATCAATTTCAACATCACGGTTTTTAATTTTTTGCAAACCCGGTTTAAGTCTTTTCTTTAATTCTTCGGAAACTCTGTCAGTAAAATATGTCCCCTGCAGATGATCATATTCGTGCTGAATAACACGCGCAAATAATTCGTCTGCTTCAATTGATTTTTCATTCAGGTCAGTATCATAATAAACAATCTTCACAAGTTTTGGTCTAACAACTTCTGCTCTCAGATTAGGAAGACTTAAGCATCCTTCTTCAATAATTTTTTTCTCGTCGGAGAATTCTACTATCTTCGGATTTATAAACACAACCGGCTTTATCTTTTCATATCCTTCAACATCAGATACATCAACAATAAAAATAGATTTATCTGAACCGACCTGGTTAGCAGCTAAACCGATTCCATTTGCCTTGTGCATTGTATCCCACATATTTTTAATAAACGGGATCAGCTTATCCATATCCTTTTCTTTAACAAGAATAGATTTTTGTCTTAATATTTTATCTCCGTAAACATTAATAGGTATTATCGCCATTATTTCCTCTTATACTTCTTCCACCTGAACATCCGAAACAACAGTGCTCAGGTCTTTATAATTAATAATTTCAGTTGAACAGAACAACATTCTAACAAGCAATCGAAATATAATTAACAACTGCTGAAGAATAAAGGCAAGCAAAAAGTATATAAAACTTGTTTTGGGAATAAAGCTATCAACAATGTTATATACTATTGAACCAACCGCACCGAAAAGAGCTACGATAAAAAAGATAATGAACACCTGGTAAAAATTCTTCTTTAGAAAGCGAAGAGTGTTGCCTATTTCATTTAGAACCTTTTCCCTGTCGGTTATAGCAAGCGAGACTTTTGTATAATCCGAGATAATGCTTACTGTCCCGATTAAAAAAATCAATAACAGGTACCTTGAAGTACGAAGTATAAATTCCATCGAGCGGTTTTCACTTTCGGAGAACAAATATGTAAGAAGAATTCCGAGATAATCATTTATAACAAAAGCAATCGTATAGAAAACTAAGGAGATTAGAAGCACCTTTGTGAACCTGTACCAGAATTTTACCGCACCGTAAAAGAAATCCACATAATGATTTTTTTTAGGATTGTTGAATACTGATGTTAATCCGGCTAAATAAAAAACCTGAATTAAAACATAAACGCCCACAGTTCCGTAAATAATATATTGCTGAACGCCGATATTATGTTTGTATAACTGCTGTAACTGCAGGTACCACACGTAATCAAAGGTAAAGCTTAACTTTTGCCCGTAAGTTGAATGCAACAGGTTATCTTCTAGGATGTAATAAATAGGCAGCGAAAGTACTATCGCAAAAATAATATTCGTTAACCAGAACAGGTAGACGAATTTGTTGTTCTTCCAAATTAATCTTATGCCTTCCGGAATTACCTGCTTTACATTATAAATCATGATATGCTTCCTAAAATCAAAAGCAGATCCTGGAACCAGAAGAAGAACCGGAAAGAGAGCCT
>CAZIDB010000030.1:0-29770 GCA_964537965.1 uncultured Melioribacter sp.
CCCCAATCACGTTGAATATTTCTATCTTTATTGTACTTGTTTTAGGGAGAGAAACATTAAATCTTGTTCTTGGATTAAAAGGATTAGGATAATTGTTAGAAATATTATATCCAGAAGGAAGAAAATTTTCGTCCTCTACATCAGAAACAATGGAGAAAATAAAAGCACCATCAATACCAGAAGTAGTTGAGTAAACATTTGGAGTGATATAAAGCTGAAGTTGTAACCCTGTTAACCCCTCACCATTTTGATTTACGACTCTACCCGTTACTGTCTGAGCAGAGATAAAATAAAATTGTGAAATCATTATGTAAAAAAGTAAGAGTAAATTTTTCATCGTTATATTTCCCCTTATTTATAGTCATGACACTATTGTTGTATTTTTAATGTATATATGTTAGTACAACAACAGAGATTTTCTGAACTATAAAACCGATAAAACAAATTTTCTTATTAATTTTTTTCTTTTCCAAGGGCTTCATAATACTTTCTTATAAGCGCTTCGTAATCTTTGGCGTAGCCCTCGTTAACTGCTTTGCTAAGTTCATCTTTAATTTTGTTCTTTCCCTTTGGTGAAGAAAGATTTAACTCTGCCGGAGACTGGCGGACAAATTTTTGTCCCGCGGTTGATTCTCTCTGCTTTTCAAAATCTCTTTCGTTAATTGAGCGTTGTGCATCAAGCAGCTTTGATAAAATTCTTTCCTGCTTCTGAATTAAATCATCATCAAGTTTGCGTGTATTCATATCGGAAACTACTTCCTGCATATCTTCAAGAACTTTATCTAAGTTTGCCGGTAGTTTTTTAGATTGTCCCGTCTGCTTTGCTTCGTTGTTAAGTTCTTCAAGGGATTTACGAATTACTTCCTGCTGCATTGCGAGACGTTGGAATTCTGCCTGTTGCTGCATAGACATTTGCCCCTGCTGCAACTGCTGCGTCATATTGTTCAAATCCATTTGCTGACCGGACATTTTTTGTAACTGCTGCATTATGGACATCATTCCGCCGCCGCTTCCGCCGCCATCCATCATATTTTCCATTGAACCTTTCATAATTCCCGCAGCTTCATTTAACGACTTCATTGCTTCACCCTGCTGGTTTTGTGCAAGCGTACCATTTCTGTTTTGCAATGAACCCGTTGATTGACGCATACTGTTGCGGGCTTCTCCAAGCGCTTTAGCCATTTCCGGTGTTATTGCAAATGTTTTCTTGGATAACTCATTAAGCTGGTTAATAATCTTATCCATATTGCGCTCAAGATTATTTTGCTGCTTTGCATTTTCATTAAACCTTGATGAATTGGGATCAAGTTCTTTTGATTGTTTTTTTAACTCTTCCTGCTCCTTTGAAAGAGTGAGAATATTATCAAGAGCTTTCATCATCTGGTTAAATACCATACGCTGGTTCTGCATCTCCATCTGCTGCTGTATACTGTTCATCATCTGCTTCATAGAGTTCATATTCTTAGACATCTGCGACTGGTTCTGCATTGCCTGCTGCTTTTGACCTTTTTGCAATTGCTGCCGGGCATCTTTAGACATCTCTTCATTCTGCTGCTTCTGCATTTCATCAACGGCTTTATTCATTTCGTTATTCGGCATTTCATCAAACTCTTTCATCTTATCCTGTAGTTCTTTCATTTTCTCTTCAAGATTTTGAAGGTCTTCTGTTACATCTTTCTGTTTATCACCGAGCTCATTTTTTTGTGCATCCTTTGAAAGATCGCTCCTGTTGGTTTGTTTCTGTAATTCATCAAGTTTGTTTGTAAGGTTATCCAACCGTTTTTGGATCTCATCCATTTTTTGTTCAACCTGAACGCGTTTTAAAAGTTCAAGAGTTCTTTCAATGCTTTTCTTCATCATCTCTTCATTTAACTTCATATTCTCTGTTGCGTTCTGAATCTGATCGCGGTTCATCTTTTGCAAAAGGTCCTGAAGTTTTTCCATTGCCTGTTTCATTTCTTCACTGCCAAGTTCATCAAACAGTTTTTGCAGTTCCATATATTTTTCAAGAGTTTCCTGTGAAAGCAGATTATTCTTTTGCATTTCATTCTGCATCCGGGATAAATCTTTTTTTGCTTCATCAATTTTGTTTTGAAGATTCTCAAACTGATCAAGAGTTTTTTCTATTCGTTCTTTTTCCTGCCAGGTAATTTCTTTCTTGTCCTGTTTCAAGTCCTGGTTAATCTTTTCAAGATTATCTTTAAGCTTCTCAGCTTCTTTTAATGATTCCATTAGTTTTTTTTCTGCAGCATCCTGGGATTTATCTGCTTCAGCAAAGAGTTCATCTAATGAAGGAACACGAACCGTGAATGTGCCGGTCTTTGCAGATTTTGGTCCGCTTACATTATCGTTATCAAAAATCTCTAAGTAATAAGTTACAACATCTTCTACACCAAGGTTAAGCGAAGAAAGATTCCATACATAATTTATATCTTCCTCTTTAACAGATTTTGAAATTTGAATATCCATGGAAGAAAACTCTACCTGTGGTTTTTCATATCGTGATGATGAAAGCCTGTAATGTAATTTCAGGTTTGTAAAACCATAATCATCGGAAATTTTAAGAAGTAAGGGAAGCCTGTCATCATTGCCAAGATTTACATTCTTGTTTGGCTCAGCAATTTCAATTGAAGGGAAGGCATCCGTTAAAGCTTTGATTGAATATGTTACAGGATTTTCATTTTGGTTGCCGTCTTTATCGGTAATTATAATTCTGTAATTTTCATCTTTCTTAATACGGTAAGTTCCAAGAGCATTTCTTCCCTGCAGCTTTAGTTGAAATTCTGTGCTGTCATCAAAAAATAATTTTGCGCTTTTTAAATTCTCTTTAGTTGTCGAAATTAAAAACTGCATCTGACTGCCGGTAAGAGAATTGACGTTGCCGTTGTCCTGCTGTTTAATTTCTGCCTGCTTTGAATAAGCAGGTGGAATAATTGTTAAATCAAGACTTTTAATAACAGGTTTATCAATTACCCTGATGTTGAAAACATCACTTGAAACATCTTCAGCTTTAATAAAGTATTCAAATGAACTTCTTGCAACAGGAATGCTGAAACGGTACAAGCCTGTTGAATCAATTGTTAAATCTTTGTATTCAAATTCTGTTTGCTCTTTATATTTTATTGCTATGTTTACATAGGAAGGGGCAGGCCCAACTACTCTTACGGTTATATTTATTTCTTGTCCTTTCGTTACTTCTTTATTGCCCGGTGAAATCTGGAAACTGAATTTTGCGGGCGGAATAAACTCACGGTTAAATTGCAATATTCTGGCAGATGCATTTTGCAATCCCGGGATTGATACAAGCAATAAAGCAGAAATTACAAAACTTCCTATAAGGAATTTAAAAACTTTTTTTGCCTGGCTGAAAGAAACAGTCTGAGTAAAGTTAATCGATTGAGTCCTGTTATAAACCTGTTGAAATGCGGCGTCCCTTAAAGCTGCCGAAAAAGGATTTTTGCTGTCGGTAATTTCAACAAGCTGCATCGCATTTAAAAGATCATCTTTTACCTGCGGAAAAAATGCCCCGATTTTTATTGCATAAGAATGGTAACTTCCTCTTGAAAGAATTTTCAGATATTTCAAAAAGGGAATGAGAAACAGATAAGAGAATAATCCAATCGATATAATCAAAAAGAAAAGCATCAAAACTGTTCTTATAAGGGAAGAAAAATTTCCAATCAGTTCAAGGAAAGAAATCCCGATAAAGATTTGAACAATACCGATGAGAACAAGCTGGATTCCTGAAAGACAAAAGCTTGCGTATTCCCTTTTAGAAAGGGTATCAATCTTTTGTAATATTTCATTATAGTAATTGCCGGTTTTCATCTGTAACTAAGCTTTATAATTTATTTCCTGGTTAAACATCGGATTCGAATAAAAAGATTCTACAGCTTTTGGTCCTGACTTAAAACCCAAACAATAATGTTCGTTCCAAACTTAAGCGCCTCTTCTCTTTTTTCCGGCGGATCGTTATGTACATCGGGATCTGCCCATCCATCACTTGGATTACTTTCGTAAGTATAAAGAACGGCAAGACGTTTTTCCAAAAAGATTCCAAAGCTTTGAGGCGGTTTATTATCGTGCTCATGAGTTTTGGGAACTCCGTTCGGAAAATTAAAAAAACAATTGAACAAGCCATAGCTATATGGTAATTCAATAAGGTCATTTTCAGGAAAAACTTTTTTTATCTCTCGTCTGAAAGCCTTATCAAGTCCATAATCATCATCGGCATATAAGAATCCGCCATTTTCAAGATAGGTTTTCAGCCGTTCAACTTCCGCATCGGAAAAAACAATATTGCCATGACCGGTCATAAATAAAACAGGGTAGTTAAAAATATCTTCGCTTTTGATGTCAACAAAAACATATTCCGGTTTTACATCTATGTTGGTGTGTTCTTTAATAAAGTTCAGCAAATTAACTTCGCAGGATTGATCATTATACCAATCGCCGCCGCCGTCATATTTAAGGCGGGCAATCCGGAAGGCGGATTTATCCTGAGCCTGTGAAATTACAGTTATAAATAAAAGTAATACGAAAAATTTTTTAGTCATAATTTTTTTTATTGTGCAAAGTTAATATATTGATGAGGCGACTTATTATCAATTTAATTAACCGTGTACAGGGGAAGTGTAGAAAAATCAAAGTTTAATTTTAAAAAAAATGATTTTCTCTTTTTTTGCGTAGAGGATTTTTATTACTTTTATCGTCAAAAAAAGAAGTAACATGGAAAATAATCATACCGTTATTCCCCTGATCAGTTTATTGCCTTTTATTATTATGCTTTTATCCATTGCCGTTTTTCCTTTATTCTGGAATCACTGGTGGGAAAAGAACCGTAACAAATTGATAGTTGCAATCGTTCTTAGCATACCGATTATTATCTTTTTGTTTACGGCTGATCTTTCAGAAAAACTATTCGAAACCTTAGTGTTTGACTATATCCCTTTTATTGTTCTGCTTGGCTCATTATTTACAATAACCGGCGGAATTTATCTTTCGGGTGATATAGAAGCCAAACCAATAATCAACACAACTTTTCTTGGAATAGGAGCAGTTCTTGCTTCAATAATGGGTACTACCGGCGCCGCAATGCTGCTGATAAGACCAGTAATTCAAACCAATAAGGAAAGAGAATTTAAAGTTCACACAATTTTATTCTTTATAGGAATCGTGGCTAACTGCGGCGGGTTATTAACACCACTTGGAGATCCGCCTTTATTTATGATGTATTTGCGCGGTGCACCGTTTACATGGTTCTTGCAGTTGTTCCCGGAGTGGCTGGTAACCAATCTAATGCTGCTTATTATTTATTTTTTTGTTGATTCCTATTATCATAAAAAAGAAAAGAAAGAAAATATTATAAGAGACGAATCTTTAATAAGACCAATTCGCATTGAAGGCAGAATGAACTTTATCTGGCTTATCGGCGTAGTGTTGGCGGTAGCATTTATAAATGAACAGTATTTGTCAATAATATCTCAAAATCATTTCTATAAATTCTTGCGCGAAGCTGTAATTATAATAATGGCAATTCTTTCTTTGCTTTTTACAACAAGATTAACGCGTCAGTCGAACAATTTTACATGGGAACCAATTAAAGAGGTTGCCTACCTCTTCCTTGGAATTTTTATAACAATGGTCCCATGCATTTTATATCTTGAATTTAATGCGAAGGAGCTTGGAGTAAATTTAGCAAGCCAGTTTTATTACGCTGCCGGAGGATTGAGCAGCGTTTTGGATAATACTCCAACAGCGGTAACATTTTATTCGCTTGCGTTGGGATTAGGCCAGCAATCAGCAAACATGGTTGCGGGAATTCCTTTTGATCTTATGAAAGCTATTTCAGTTGGTGCAGTATTTTTTGGAAGCATGACTTATATTGGTAACGGACCTAACTTCATGGTTAAATCTGTTGCAGAAGAAAACAATATAAAGATGCCTGACTTTTTCAGTTACATCTACAAATTTTCTCTGATAGTGCTTCTACCTATTTTCATTATTATACAATTGATATTTATATAAAAGAGTTATTATTAAAAAATAGCAGAGCAAGGCAACAGCTTTGTTCTGCTATCTAATATTAAAACGTACAGCCTTTAAGGTTGAGGATATTCTTTCTTCTTGTCCTGCCAGTCCAATTAAATAATTTGTGAATTCTCTCCTTTGTCTGTATTCCTTTCGAAGTTTATCAAAGTAGGCTGGAACAGAAAGAGTTTTATCTATTAATAACTGTTTTAATGAAATAGTATCTTCATGAATATTATATACCTGTTTAATAACATTGTTTATTGATTTTTCAAAACCTATGTCAAAATTAAATTCTATAGTTGGATTCTCTATTATGGATAATTGTGGTGTCCAGCCAGGTTTAACTTCAAGAAATTTACAAAGCTCATTATAAATCATAATGGTGCCGTTAACTTTTCCCTCGTATGAGTAACCAGCAATATGTGCTGTTCCGATAAATGTCTTTTCAAGCAGTTCAACATTAATGTTCGGTTCGTTTTCCCAGACATCAATAATTGTAACCAGGTCGGAATCATTCTTCAGGCGTTTAAGTAATGCAGTGTTATCTATTACGGGTCCGCGTGAACTATTGATTAATATTGCTCCGGGTTTTATCTGTTGCAGGTTCTCTTCACTTATAAGATGAAAAGTTTTGTCTACTCCTTCATAAGTTAGCGGAACGTGAAAAGTTATAATGTCGGCACTGAGCGCTTCATTTAGATCGACAAAATTTTTATTGTTTGTTATTCTTTTAAGCGGTGGATCATTTTGAAGAACTTTTAATCCAAGTTTCTCTGCTGTGCGCACAACACGGCTTCCTATATTTCCAACACCAACAACACTAATGGTTTTGCTTTCAAGAGAGATTTTTTTTTCTACGGCGGATTTAAATATTGCAGCCCATACATATTCGTTTACAGAATCCGCATTGCAGCCCGCAGCATTTGCATATGTAATTCCGGATTCATTTAAATAATCCAAATCAATATGATCAAAACCAATTGTTGCTGTTCCAACAAATTTAATTCGGGTTCCCTGCAAAAGATTTTTATCTACCGTTGTAATTGATCTTACAATTAATATTTCAACGTCTTCCAGTTCTGCTTTTGTAATATTTCTTCCGGGCAATAGTTTTAAATTTCCAAAGCATCCAAATGCTTCCTTGGCAAAGGGAATATTTTCGTCGGCTATTATCTTCATTATTAAATTCTTGTTCTGATTTTAAAACTGCATCAAAACTTAATAATTTTTTCCAATGAATAGAATAAGAATGCAGCTAATGATGCTCAAATTCTTAAATTATATTGTAATGCCAGCCTTAAATCGTTATCTTTTGAAGCAAATTATCAATTAGTGGAGAAAAAAAGAAACGATGAAATTTAACCCGAGAACACATACTTGCGGAGAATTAAGAGAAAAGCATATTGGTGAAAATATTGTTCTTAATGGCTGGGTAGATACCAGAAGAGATCTTGGCGGAGTTATCTTTATCGAAATGCGCGATCGTTACGGAATTACCCAGATTGTTTTTGAACCTGGTTATAATCAGGATACACATCATTTGGCAAAAGATTTACGAAGTGAGTTTGTTATTTCTATTGAGGGAAAAGTAAGAAAGAGACCGGAGGGAACAGAGAATCCGCAAATGGCTACAGGAATGGTTGATGTAATGGTTGATAAATTGATAGTTCTAAATACAGCCAAAACACCGCCTTTTCAAATTAAAGATGACATTGAAATTAGTGAAGATGTTAGATTAAAGTATAGATATCTTGATTTGCGCAGACCAAAAGTTCAGAAGAATCTTTTGCTAAGACATAAATTGAATCAGGTCGTTCGGAAATACTTTGATGAAAATAGTTTTGTAGAAGTTGAAACGCCCGTTCTGATGAAAAGCACTCCGGAAGGTGCAAGGGATTTTCTTGTGCCAAGCAGGTTGCATAAAGGAAAATTTTATGCGTTGCCTCAGTCACCGCAGCAATACAAACAAATTTTAATGGTTGCCGGGCTGGACCGCTATTTCCAGATAGTAAAATGTTTTAGAGATGAAGATTTACGTGCAGACAGACAACCCGAATTTACACAAATAGATGTTGAAATGTCTTTTGTGGATAAGGAAGATATTTTTAAGGTTGTTGAAGGTCTGATGCAGAAATTATTTAAGGAAATGCTGGATTACGATTTACCAGAATCTTTACCAAGATTAACCTTTGATGAAGCGATGGAAAAATACGGAAGCGATAAACCAGATTTAAGATTTGAACTTGAAATGATAAATCTGAATGATGTTTTTGCAGATTCGGATTTCCGTGTCTATAAAGAAGCAATTAATAAAGGTGGGGTTGTAACTGGCTTGGTAGCCCATGGATGCGGTGAATATACGCGGAACCAGCTTGATGTGCTTACTGATTATGTAAAAAAACTTGGCGCTTCAGGATTAATTTGGATTCGGGTAAAAGAAGAGGGTCTTGACTCTCCAACTGTTAAATTCCTAAGTGAAATTGAACAAAAAAATCTTATTTCAAAGCTGAATGCAAAAGCGGGTGATCTAATTTTAATCCTTGCCGGTGCCAGATTAAAAACTCTGTCGATAATGGGTTCGCTTAGATTGGAGATGGCAAGAAGATTAGATCTAATAAAGAATGGCAGGAAGATAGCCATGTTATGGGTTACCGATTTTCCGTTGCTTGAATGGGATGAAGAAACAAAACGTTATTATGCAATGCATCATCCGTTTACTTCTCCTAGAATAGAAGATATTGAATTAATGAAAACAGATCCGGGCAAAGTTAAAGCAAGAGCTTATGATTTAGTTTTAAATGGAAATGAAATTGCTGGCGGAAGCATCAGGATTCATAATGCAGAATTACAAAGCCTTATGTTTAAAACCCTGGGAATCTCTGAAGAAGAAGCCGAAGTAAAATTCGGATTCTTAATGAATGCATTTAAATACGGGGCCCCACCGCATGGTGGAATTGCTTTTGGAGTTGATCGATTGGCGATGTTGATTGCAGGTGAAAATTCAATCAGGGAAGTAATTGCTTTTCCAAAAACAGCTGCTGCTGTTTCACTGATGGACGATTCTCCTTCTAATGTTAGTGAAGAACAGCTTAAAGAATTGCATATCAAAATCAGGTAATTAAAATTAATTGATAAAAGTTCGAATCGTCATTTTTCGTTACATCTTCTTCAATTGAAGAAGATGTAATTTATAATAAGTTATATTTGTTTTGTCTTATCGTTTAACATCTGATCTTTATGAGAGGTAAAATTCTCCGCTTACCAGTGCATTACTGAAATATTCACCACAGTATTTATTCATATCGGGTATAAGTCTCTGTTACTTTGAAATTAAAAAAAAGATTTTACTAAATCGGAAATATTTTACCTGTAACACGTAAATATTACTTGGTTTTTTTTTAATCCAAGGAACGATAAGCACTCTGGCACTAAAGCAAATCTGTTAAATTTAATTAAAATAAAATGTTGTATTTATTAATTAACTTTTTATTATCTTTCGGTTGTTCATATTTAGTTAGTTGTTCTCTTGGTTTAGTATTTGTTAAATAAATCGCAATGATGAAATTTAATAAACCTTGCTACCGGAGTAATAAATGGGTCAACAACAATTATTGCTAGTCGTTTTAGGAATACTCATAGTGGGTATTGCTATACTTGTTGGCATCTATATATTTCGTGCTAATGCAATTGAAGCCAAGCGTAACACGATAACAAATGAATTAATAAATCTTGCCGGTTTAGCGCAACAGTATTATTTAAAACCAGCCGCTATGGGTGGAGGTAACAAATCATTTGCAGGTTGGAAAATTCCAAATCCCTTAATTGTTACAGCAAATGGCCGATTCGAAGCTTCAATTAATGCTGACAATGTTATTATAACCGGCATCGGTAATGAAGTGGTAACAGGAACAGACTCAATCGAAGTTCAGACTACTGTATATTCAGATAGCATTTCTACAGAAATAATTCACTAAAATAAATATTTACAGGTAAATTTTTCTCTTTTATATACGATAATGAAAAGGCAACTTAATAAAACACTGTTTTTAGAAAATCTGATACTGGCATATTTTTCGTTCTTATTGGTACACAAATTAACTCAATCAATTATCAAATAATTAAAGGAGCACTATTATGGGTCAGCAACAATTGTTACTTATCGTTCTCGGCGTTATCATTGTAGGTATTGCCGTTGTAGTTGGTATCAACATCTTTTCCGCAAGCAGTTCAAACGCAAACCGTGATGCTGTTGTAAGCGATTTAACAAATCTCGCCTCAATGGCACAACAGTATTACAGAAAACCAAAAGCTATGGGCGGTGGCGGAAACTCATTCGAAGGATTTACAGATGATTTAGTTCCTGCATCATTAAAAGAGAATGCTAACGGAACATATGCTATTACAGCAGGAACAACAAGCATAACAATTACCGGAACCGGTAAAGAAAATGGATTTGATGGATCTTCAAAAATTGATGTTGATATGACTGTCTATGCCGACAGCGTTTCGACAGTAAACAATAATTGATTTATTAAATTTTTAAAATGGGCTGTTAGACTTTTTTATGGAATGTTTAACGGCCTTTTTTTATTTTAAGCAAAAAAAATAATATGATAGAGTTAAGATTTTCCGCAGAAAAACCAAACGGTCAATTAATTTCCGGAGCATTAACTTCTGATACGGTTGGAGAAGGTAAGAAAAAGATTTATAGACTTGCCGAAAAAAACCAGCTCAAGGTTAAAAATATTGAAAGAAAATCTACATTCTTATATAAGATTCGCAAAGGGAATGAAAAACCTGTAGTTGGTGAACAGAAAGCTTTTACAAAAGCTGAAGTTGTTGCCGCTCTAAATAAACTTGGTTATAACGTTGTATCTGTAAATAAAAAGCTTTTTGATTTTAACCTTAAGCCTCCGCAGCAGGAAATAGTTTCTTATGTAAAAATAAGCGCAGAATTACTTGAGCAAAAACTTCCATATAGTGAAGTGCTTACCTTATTAATCAATGACATTCCAAATAAATCGCTTCGTGAATCATTAAAAGAAATTAGTAATGAACTTAAAAAAGGTTCAGATAGCGAGGCGACATTTTTAAAATACCAGGGGGTATTCGGAAAGTTTACTGCTTATATGCTTGGTCTCGCATCCAAAAGTGGTAATATGACGGAGATATACAGAGCCACAGCTAAATTCTTGGAAAGAAGGATGGAGTTTAAGAAAAATTTACGAAGCGCACTGATTACTCCTATTGTTACATTATTTGTTTTGTTTTTAGCTGTTCTCTTTTATGTAGGATATATTTTCCCCGAAACGGCAAAGTTGTTTACTAAATTTGATATTGCGCTTCCGCCAATGACAGCATTTACATTAAAGATAAGTGACTTCCTGATGGAAAACACTTTACTGGTGGTAGCCGTAACTGTTCTGCCTCCAATAATATTGTGGCAGCTTGCCTCTACTAAAAAAGGAAAATTAATTGCACATCGGACTTTATTAAAACTTCCTGTAATGGGAAAACTTATTCACAAAACATTAATAGAAGTTTTTTGCCGTGTATTTTATACAATGTACAGTGGTTCTGCAGAAAGCATTGAACCGGTACGTATTGCCGCCGAAGCGGTTGATAATGCATACTTTGAAGACAGGATTAAAAACGTAGCAATTCCGCTTATGATTAAAAAAGGAATTGGAATTACAGATGCATTTGAAGCGAGTGGTGTATTTACTGAAACAGCATTATCCAGATTCCATTCTGGCGAGGAAACCGGAACGATTAAAAATACAGCGCTTCAACTTGCAAATTATTATGAAAGTGAAACGACTTACAAACTTAAAAATATGATTGAATTGGTTCAGGTTGTTATTGCAATGGTTATAATGGTAGTCATGATTTTATTAACGGTTGTTTCAGCAGAAACCGCAACCATAAGTCCTAAAAACCCAATGATGTCATTTATATATAATTACTTAAGTGTGTTTATAAAATGATAGATGCAAATCTTGAAATGACTGATAAGATCGGTTACCTTTTGTTAAAAAAGGGAATCATCGATGTTGAAACACTTGAGAAAGCCTTACGAATAAAACAAAACGAGAATGGGAAAATAAAACGTAACCTTGCCCAGATCCTGGTTCATGAATTTAATTATGATCATGATACCATTTTCAGGCAGGTTGCAATACTTTATGCCTTCAGAGAATTAAATATTAAGATTGATGAAATAACAGATACCCGTATAGAAGAAATAAGGAAAATGATTAATACTTCTCCGGAAGAAGTAAAAGCGCAAATATTAGAACACAAGATAATCCCTTTTCAATATGACGAAAGAATAAAAGACAAACTTATTCTTGCAGCTATAGATCCTACCGATAAAAGCATTACGAAAATTGCATACGGTTTAAATGCAAAAAAATATGAAGTAAGTTATATAAGGAAAAAAGATTACCAGAGATTAATCCAGATTGTACTGCCTCCTGAAAATGTTTATATGAAAATGATGGAAGAGCAGGGGGAGCAGATAACAATCGAACAGGAAGAATCTCAGTTAAATGAAGAAGAACTTGAAGCAGAAATAAATAAAAGCGCTTTGATAAGCCTTGTTGAAGGCTCGCTTGTTGAAGGGGTCAGAAGGAATGCAAGCGATATTCACTATGTACCTAAAAGCGGCAACAAAACAGAAATTTATCTTAGAGTTGATGGCGATCTTAAACTGTGGTTTGTTCAGGATAACATCTGGCCGGAAGCAGTTATCTCTGTAGTAAAAGACAGGGCTAAAGGATTAGACCGGTTTGAAAGAGAACGCGCCCAGGATGGTTTTATACAAAGAGAAATTGACGGACATATAATTCGTTTCAGAGTTTCTGTTTTACCAATGGTTGGTACTGAACTGAAAAATAAATTTGAATCTGTTGTTATAAGAATTCTTGATGATAGAAAAGTAATAAAGGATCTTAACAAACTTGGATTAACAGGTTATGCTAAAGATGCATTTGAAAAAGCAATTACAAAACCACAGGGCATGGTTATATTAACCGGCCCTACCGGTAGCGGTAAAAGCACTACACTTGTTGCTGCTCTTTACCAGGTAATTGATCCAACCGTAAATGTTTTAACCGTTGAAGATCCTGTTGAATATGTTATAGACGGAGCGCGCCAGCTTAAGATTGGACACAAAATGAATTTTGAACAGGCCATCCGTTCAATTTTAAGACACGATCCTGATATTGTGCTTGTTGGTGAGATGCGTGATAAGGAAACCGCCGAAGTTGCTATTAAACTTGCAAACACCGGTCATTTAACTTTTTCAACACTACACACCAATGATGCACCAAGCGCTGTCTCCCGTCTTTATAAGATGGGGATTGAACCCTTCCTTATTGCTTATGCAATTAATATTATTGTGGCGCAAAGATTATTAAGAAGACTATGTGATTGTAAAAAGAAAGTACATAATTTTGATGAAGGATTAATGCGCTCTGCGGGATTGGATATTGCCGAATGGCGGAACTATGAAATTTACGAACCGGTCGGTTGCCCTAAATGCAATAACTCCGGTTATAAAGGAAGACTTGCAATTCATGAAGCGCTGTACTTTACAAAAGAAATAAGAGAAATGATAGTTAGTTCTGGTGAAGAAGTAAACGAAGAAATGATAAGACAGCAATCCAAAAGAGACGGCACTTTAAACTTAAGAGAAGCTGGTTTTGAAAAAGTAAAGTTAGGGTTTACTTCTATTCAAGAGGTTATGGCAACAACAACGGAAGACTAAAAATTAATTAACATTTTTAAATTAATTGTCGATTATAAAGGACATAAAAACCAAATTATTTTAAAACGATTGTATAATGGTTGAAGAAGCAAAAAATATTCTGAAATCTATAAGCGATACCATTCCAACAACTATCTTTGGGCCGGATAGAATTAGTTTCCTTGTTGAAAACATGGCTAAGATAATTGACATCGACAGGATGAAAATTATCGGGTTGATGAATAAAATGCTTACCGGTATGATTGAACGGGATGCCTCAGATATTGAGATAGGCGGATTTGGTTGTAAGGAAAATGTTTGGCTGCGCGTCTTCGGAAAGAAAATGGTAATTCCGGAATTCCCTACTTTTACACCGGATGAAGCCGCTATCCTTATTTTAACCTTATTAAATGAAAACCAGCGAAGATACCTTGTTGTAACACGCAACCTTGATTTTTCTTATACATTCAGGTATGCAAGAAGAGAAGAAGATGTAAGATTCAGAGCAGACGCTTACTTTGATCTTGACAGGCTTGCGCTTAATATGAGAGCAATTTCCTCGAACCTTAGGTCAATTGATACACTTGGATTTCACCCAAGCGTTTTAAAAGTTCTTAGTCATACATTTGTTAAACAGGGATTGACATTAATAACCGGAATTACCGGCTCGGGTAAATCAACGACTCTTGATGCAATTGTTGATTGGCATAATGAATCAGATCCTTCTCACGTTGTTATTATAGCAGCGCCAATTGAATTTGTTCATAAATCAAGGACATGCATAATCAGGCACCGGGAAGTTGGTCGCGATGTTCTTTCATTTAAAGAAGGAGTAATCCAATCGTTGCGTCAGGATCCGGATATTATTATTGTTGGTGAAATGAGAGACCCGGATACAATCATGGCTGCGCTTGAGGTAACAGATACCGGTCATAAGGTATTTTCTACATTGCATACTTCCTCGGCTGTTGAATCAATAGACAGAATTATTGCCGAGTGTCATCCGTCTGAACAGGAGCGTGTAAGAAACAGACTTGCAGATGTTCTTGTATGTGTTGTGTCTCAAAAGCTTATTCCAAGTCTTGATGGCAAGCGTATTCTTGCAAAAGAAGTGCTTGTTGTTAATTCAAGTGTAAGGGCGGCAATAAAAAACAATAATACCAGTGAAATATATATGATGATAAACCAGGGAAGCCAGCAGGGAATGATGACGATGGAACAGGATTTGAAAAGATTATATCAGGCAAAAAGAATTTCATTGGAGAATGCTATGGCATATTCAAATAATAAAACCAGAATGCAACAAATTCTTTCGGCGGTATGATGAAACCTTTAATTTGTACATATTGCGAAGGTACCGATGTAAAAGTTGCTGTTGTAGCAAAAGAAAAAGATCAGATTAAACTTTTGCGTACGGCGGATTTCGATGTATTTCGTCCTAAAGCTATTCAGGCGGATGCCGTTGCCAACGTTAGCCTTGAAGTGAATGATATTTCACTGCTGGAAGTTGACAAGAGCTCTGACAGTTCAGCATCAGTTTCTAACGAAGGCTTGCTTAATAATGCGCTTGCTAATATTAAATTAGCAAACTGCGAGTTTATACCGGCCATTACAGAGCCTTCCATTCACTATCATGTTTACGAGGGAGTGAAGGAAACAAACCCCGCAAAGCTACAGGATGCAATTATAGAAGAAATCCAGAAATCCAAGAATGTTTCTGTAGCCAGAGATAATCTTGGATATACGGAACTTGCAGGCGGCGCCTTACTTTCGATATTTGTTGACGGCGAGATTCATTGCATAAATATGATTGGTAACCTTGCCCGCTATAATGGAAAAAGATATTATAAAATTCCAAGCGTTAAAAGCGCAGAGGTTACACTTGCTTACTATGTGGCAAAAAAGAAAAAGTTCTTTCCCGATGATTATTCATTAATAGTTTATATCGGTAAAGAATACAGCAAGTTAATATTTCTGCAGGGAAGAAAACTTAAACACATTGGAACTACGCTTGACGTTGGCACACTTAATCTTCACACGTATGATGTTTACTTCTCCAAAATTTTATTGGAGATGGAAAACGGCGGTATACCCCGCCTTGATAATGTTATCTTATGCGGTGAAGATGATTCTGAAAATCTAATCCTGTCGTTTTATGGTACATTCCCCGAGGCCAACGTTAGCAGGCTTGAATTTGATGATATTGATTTGGGCCAGGTTGATGAAGAAGTTAAAAATAAAATATCCTCATTCAGCGTTCCTATTGCAGTAGCGCATGAATATTTTGATGAATTAAGCAAAGAATATAAAGGGATAAATCTTCTTCCTTCTTATGTAAGGGAAGAACAGAAATTCCTGCAGTTCGGCTGGCACAGCTACCTGATGCTTCCGATATTATTTGCAGTTGCTTTGTACTTTACTTATCACATTCTTCAGAACAGCAAACAGATTAGCGAGCTTAACAAACAAATAACAGAGTTAAAAGATATTCAGCGCTCTAATCAAAAGATATTGGACCAGATTAATTATTTTGAAAACAGAATTGTTGGTTTTGATGCAGCAAAGGCAATACTCGATTCTGCTTCCATTGGTTCCGAAATGTGGGGCAAGATGACTTCTGATATGTCCCGCTTTATTGGTGGACGAAAAAGTATGTGGCTTACTTCAGTATCTGCAGGTCAAGACCGAAAAGTAACGGTTACCGGTTATGGAATGGCCCGGAACGTTCTTACCGAGTTTGCTGATTCGTATAATGCATCCCTGTTAAGAAATATTAAATACGAGGCTCTTAGAAAAAGTACGGCTTATAAATTTGACCTTTCCTTTGATCTGTTAAATATTGAGGGGGATAAAAAATGAGTCGTAAATTAAAAAACACACTTGGCCTTGTTGGGGTACTTTTACTGATTGTTTTAGTCGGCGGGTTATTCAGCTTTGTATATCAAAAAGGTAAAATAGACAAGAACAACAAAGAACTTATAAGGCTAAAGAAAAGCGGGCACAATACAGAACAGCTCAAAGTTCGTTTAAAGGATGTTGAAGAAAGAGCGCTTGTATTGGATTCAATAATCTCGAAAAGGAAATTCAATATTCCGCAAGCGTTATCTCAATCCCAATTCTACAATTTTGTGAATACGGTTGGGTATAGCTTTTCCGAAGAAACTCATGTTGATATTGAATTTCAGGAAATGAAAAAAGAGAAAGATTTTAATTTCTACACTTATAAAATAACAGGTACCGGCGAGTTTAATGATATTTACAGGCTGCTTTATGCTATTGAACAGAGTAAAGAACTTAAAAAAATCCAGAAAGGAAGTTTATCAACAAGTATAGCAGTAGATTCAGACGGCATTCCGATGTACCTTGTTAACTTTGATTTTTTAATCAACGTTTATTTTGCCGATAATGACCGGTTTACTACGGCGAACCTTAAGGAAAATAATCTTAATCCGGGTAAAATTTATGATGTTTTTTATCCGCTGATAAGAAATGAATTACCGCCTAACACAGAAGACCTGCTTGAAGTAGAAGGTTCAAAACTGCTGGCCTTATTGCCCGATGGCGCATTCATATCCGATACAAAAGGCAATACGTTTATGCTTTGGGAAGGGGACCAGGTATACCTTGGTTATTTAACAAAGATAGATTACACCAAGAACAGAGTTAATTTCATTCTTAACAAGGGTGGAATAATTGAAAAAGTTTATCTCGAATTACAAAAAGAAGAAAATCAAAAAGAGAAAATAAAATGAAAAAATTAATTTTATTTTTTATCTTGCTCCTGTCAGCTTCTCCGTTTATGGCGCAAGATGTAACTGAAAAAAGTATGAGCCAGTATGTTAATCCTGATGAGCTTGTAACGCTTTCAGAAAATCTTTCATTTGATCAGGCAATTGCGATACTTAACAGGATAAGCGAAAGGTCTGCCGGGAAAAGAATAGTATCTACTATTTCTTCAAATACTCCGATTGGTGTACAGATTGACAAGATGCCTTACAAAAAAGCATTGGCAATTATTGTTCAGTATGCAGGGTATACTTATGAAGAAGGAGAAGATGTAATTATAGTAAAGAAACGAACTGAAGGAGAAGAAAAGAAATTAGATCCTTCTTATACCGATATAGATACAAGAGAAGTTAAAATTTCCACTGTCTTTTTTGAGGGGGACGTTGGTGAAATGAGAGCAAGAGGAATTAACTGGAAATTCCTTTTCTCCAGCGACAAGTTTAGTTTTGGCGGAGATATAAAAAATTTCATTGAGGCACAAACTTCCGATGAATCATCAAGTTCTACTGCAAATAAACAGCAGGAAACAAACGCTGTGTTTAACGGTGCGGGTACCTTTGATATTGGTGATTATGTTGGAGATGTAACCGGAGCATTTAAATTTTTTGAAACTGAGAATCTCGGAGAAATTATTGCAAGCCCCTCCGTTACTGTTAAGGATAATTATAAGGGAAGAATTCAGATTGGTTCTGATTTCTCAATTAAAACAAGAGACTTTTCAGGAAACCTTGTAGACAAATTCTTTTCTACCGGTTCAATTATTGAAGTTACGCCGCATATTTATAAAAAAGATAATATTGATTATATTCTACTTGATTTAATGGTAGACAGAAGTTCGGCAACACCCTCCGAGCTTTCAACTGAAATAAAACGGACGAGCGCCAACACTCAGATTCTTTTACTGAATGGCGAAGAAACCGTCATCGGTGGTCTTTTTGTTAATGACGAATCGGTTGAAAGAACCGGCATTCCTTTCCTTAAAGATTTGCCATGGTGGGTGCTTGGAATAAGATATCTTACTGGAAGCGATAAGGTTACAACTACAAAAAAAGAAGTTATAATTCTGGTAAAAGTTGAGCTGCTTCCAACTTTAAGAGAGCGCATGGTTAGAAGTGAAGATCATATACAGAAAACGATTGATGAAAACAAAGAGAAAATAAAATTATATAAATCAAACGCAGCCCCTGAGATAAAATAGGATAAACATGGAATCAATTTTAATAGTTGATGACGATGTAAAACTTTGTGATGTTCTTTCTGAAGAACTGAGCGAGATCGGGTATCTTACGGATAAAGTTTACAATGCCGATGATGCGCTTAAAATACTTTTATCCGGTAAGCCGGTTGATCTGATTCTTCTTGATCTGAAGATGCCCGGGAAAGACGGTTTTTATGTTTTGCAAGTACTGAAGAAAATGAACATTAACATTAAGGTTATTGTACTTACTGCTTATGCAGATGTTAAAAGCGCCATCGATTCAGCCAAAATGGGCGCAAATGATTTTATTAGTAAGCCGTATGACCTTGATGAACTTTTGATTACGATTAGGAAGGTATTGCAAAAAGAACTTGAACATGAAGATTAGTTTTAGAATTTTACTCATCAACTTTATTGTAGTAGTTCTTGTATTTTCCAGCTCAACTATTGTTTATTATTCTTTAACAACAAAACTTATATCTCTGCAGCAAACAAAATCATTGCTTAATAGTGCTAATGATTTTGTTTTTAATTTACAGGCTGTTATACAAGAACTTGAGGAGGACTACCTGAGTTTAAAATCTCAAAAAGATTTTAACACTGCGCCCAGCCTTGAAAAGACAAGCATAGATTTTTTATTCAAAGTTAAGAACTCAGACGAAATTATTCACGGCTATTATTTTATTTCTTCGGATATTCCTTTTGATTATGATTACACAAACCTTTCGAAGTTCATAAAGGAAAATCCCAATGCAATTTTAATAAAGGCGGAACTGTCCGATAGTGTTATGATGTGTTACGGCAAACTTATTACAAATTCTTTTCTTGATAATTTGTCTAAAAAAATAAGGGCCGAAGTTGCTGTATTGCTAAATAATGTGCCTGTTTCAATTTCAAACGAACAGCAAAACAACAATTATATTCCCAGCATAATAGGCGCTTCCAAAGAGCTGGAAGTAAAAAATAATTTTGATATAGCTACCGACGAACTTGACGAAGCTGATTTTTACGCCTCGTATTACAACGCATCTGATTTTCCAATTGCAAATCCTAAAATAAATTTTATAGTTTTTACAAAGTTACCGGAAGCTGCTGAACTGCGTTCTAATATTAATTACCTGCTGATAATTATTGGTGTTGCAGGCATCTCACTCTCACTTATTCTTGTTATGATTTTTACGGCAAAGCTGCGTAAACAAATAGGGCAGTTAAGTGAAACAACGGAAAAAATCAGAGCGGGCGATATTAAAGAGCGTGTTAAAATGGTTTCCAATGACGAGCTCGGCACTCTTGGTGCGGCATTTAATAATATGCTGGATGAACTTGAGAGAAAAGAGACCACCTTACATGAATACTCTGAATTCATTACAATGATTAATCAGAACCCAACATTAAGTGAGGTTGCAGAAGCAGCTCTTACAAAAATTATTAAATCGATTGGTGTAAACGCAGGAAGATTATCACTTGTAATTGATAGAAAGCTGAATACAATTTCAACATATGGAATTCAAAAAGAACTTGTAAGCGATTCGCAGAATATTGACCTCTACCAGCGCGTTATTGAAAAGGGAGAAATAGTAGAACTTGTTTTCGATAAGAATTTTCCAAAGTTGCAATCCGGACTTGTTGAACTTGATGTTAAATATATTTTAATCTTCCCCATAATTTATAATAAAAAAATTATTGCGGTGCTTGAGCTTGTTTCCATTTCAAGCAGGAACGAAAGAGCAAAAGAATACCTTGAGAATATTAAAGAACAATTGGCAATCGGACTTAGTCATGCTGTGGCGTTCAGGCAATTGGAAAATTTTGTCGGCGAACTTAAACGGTTGAACGAGGACTACCAGCGCCAGAATGAACAGATATCCAACCAGAATAAAGAATTACTTGAACTGCATAAACAGTTAAAAGAAAAAGCAGATGAACTTGAAACAGAAAAACAGAAAGCAATTGAAGCCTCTGTTTTAAAATCCCAGTTCCTTGCAAATATGTCCCACGAACTTAAGACGCCGCTTAATTCAATACTTGGGTTATCTCAATTAATAATAGATGAAAAATCAATTACTTCATCCGACAGGGAAAGGATGAATGTTATATTAAGAAACGGTAATCGCCTTATCGGTTTGATTAATGACATTCTTAATTTCTCCAAAATTGAAGCTGGCAAAGTTGATGTTGTTAACGAGGAGTTTAGCCTGAGAGAATTTATAACTGAAATAGAAGGACATATCTCACCGCTGATTAAAGATAAGAACCTGAACTTTGTTATTCATAATGAACAAAAAACCGATTTGATAATATTAACAGACAGGAATAAATTACTTCAGATACTTCTCAATCTTTTAAGCAATGCCGTTAAGTTTACGGAGAAAGGTATAATTGTTCTTAAGTGCAAAATTGTTAATAAAGAAATTCTTCATTTTGAAGTAATTGATTCAGGCATTGGTATATCGCAGGAAAACCTTAAAGTTATTTTCGAAGAGTTCAGGCAAATAGACGGATCATCTACAAGAAAATACAACGGAACAGGATTGGGGCTTGCAATTAGCAAACGCTTTGCGGAATTAATAAATGCAACACTTGTCTGTGAAAGTGAAGTCGGAAGAGGTTCTATTTTTAAACTTACATTACCGGTGAATATTGTTACTGAAAAACAGGAAGAACTACCGGATTTGTTTGGAGAAACCGGGAAGGGTAAAATTGTTCTTGCAGATGATTCCGAAGAAAACAGAAAATTTATAACCGAATATCTTGTATCAAAAAAATATGAGGTTCTATTTACAGATGAACCTGAAAACATTGACAGGCTTTGCCTTGAAATACACCCCCAGGCAGTATTGTTAAATCTTACTAATCCTTTATTTGTTGGTTGGAAAGCGCTTCAGAAGCTTGTAAAAAATCATAATGAGATATACCAACCAATAATTTCTTATATGATTAACGAGGCGAATAATGTTGGTTATGGTTTGCCGGTTTTTGAATATATCTCGTGGCCGGTAAGTGAAAAAAATCTTTCTGCCTGCGTGAATAAGTACAAAAGGTTGACCGGTGAAAACATTGAGAATGTTTTAATAATTGAAGATGACAGTTTTGAATTCAGGGCTCTTAAGGATACGATTAAAGAAGAATCTATTAATCTTATCTTTGCTCAAAAGGATTATGATACCGCAAAAACAATATCTAAAATCCGACCGGATATTATCTTTATAACACTTAGCAACTCAATAATAAATGAGACTGAACTGCTGCAGACGATAAAAGAAAATGCGTTGCTTAGAAAAATTCCCGTTGTGCTTTCTGTTCCTCCGGAGTTTTCTCCGGAAGGATACAAAAGGCTGAATGAGAATCTTGTAAAGACCGCATTCTATTCTAAAAATTTTCCTATTGATGTTTTAAAAGTCATAAGGGATCGATTGCACTTAGAAGACGGGTTGCCGCATGAGGATACTTCTGAAATATGGATTGAATCAAAGACGGATGCTAATTCTGAAATAAGTAATAGCAAACCAGGCATAAACGGTAAAAGGCAGCAGGTTCTAATTGTTGATGATGACGCCGATACTTTATTTACTGTAGGTGAAATGATTAAACGAACAGGCAGCGACGTGTCCTATGCTAAGAACGGGCTCGAATGTCTTTCATCTCTTAAAACAATTAAGCCGGATCTTATTCTGCTTGATATTATGATGCCCTTAATGGATGGCTTTGAAACTATTAAGCGAATTAAAAATGATAAGACCTGGAAATTTATTCCCGTATTTGCAATGACTGCAAAAGCAATGCTTGAAGACAGGGATGTTGTTATTAAAAACGGATTTGACGATCTTATACCTAAGCCGGTTAATGTTAAAGAACTAACGACCAAGGTTGAAAAAATATTTTCAAGACAAACCTTTATCGAGGTAAAATGAAAAGAATATTGGTTATTGATGATCATCCGGACAGCGTATTCCTTCTTAAAGACAGGCTTGAAAGAGAGGGATATGAAGTAATAACTGCATATGACGGTAAGACAGGTTTACAAAGAGTATTTGATGACCAGCCGGATCTTGTACTTCTTGATATAATGATGCCGGATGTTGACGGGCTTGAAGTGTGCCGTACAATAGTTAATACACAGGCCACCAAAGATATTCCTGTAATACTTGTTACAGGTAAAACGGATGCCGAAGGAACGAAGGAAGGATTACAGGCGGGAGCATTCGATTATATTAAGAAACCGGTGAACAAAACCGATTTGCTTGCACGAATTAGATCCGCACTGAAGTTAAGAGAAACTACCAAGCAATTACTGGAGCTTGAAAAAGTAAATACGTTTGCGGCCACTGTTGTTACGGCAAATCATGAAATTAAACAACCGCTTACATTAATTAATCTTTCTTCTGCAGCAATAAGAAGGGAAATAAGCAAAGAAGAAATTAACCGGGAGGCTGTACTTAAACGAATTGGATTTATTGAAACTGCTGCCCGCGATATTAATAATGTTCTTGAAAAATTTAAGACAATAAGAAACCCTAATTTCTCGCCTTATGTAAACGACATACAAATGGTTGATCTTGAAAAAAAAGAAGGTGAGGAAAAATCAGATTAATTTCCTTACTACTTCAAGCATCTGCTCAAACTCATAAGGCTTGGTTAATACTGCATCAATCTGCAGGTTGCTTATTTCAGCATCGTTGGCTGCGGTTGTGCTTCCGGTAGAAAGTATTGTCTTGGTTCTAACGTTTGTTTTGCGGAGATTTTTAATGCACGTTAACCCATCCATCTCCGGCATATTAAAATCAATTATTAATAAATCCGCTTTAATTTCCTCGGTTAAAACCTTATAAACCTCTGCCCCGTTCTGAACGCAAACAACCTCGTAGTCATAAGATTCAAGTAACTCGGCAAGCAAATCCCGAAGCATAATTTCATCATCTGCAAGAACAATTATTTTTTCTGCAGTTGAAACATTTTCTTCAGTCGGTTCTTCGTAAGATGGAATATAGATGTCAAAACGTGTCCCTTCGCCCGGTTTGCTTGTTATGTCAATCTGCCCGTTATGTGCCTTTACTATTCCGTAAGTAACATATAATCCAAGGCCGCTTCCGGTATCTTTTTTCTTTGTAGAAAAATACGGTTCAAAAATTTTCTTCAGGTTCTGTTCAGATATTCCTTCGCCGGTATCGATGACGGAAAATCTTACATAATTACCCGGTGTAAATAAAGGATGCTGCTGTTGGTTAGCTGTATCAATTAGAATATTTCTTGCTTCAACAGTAATCTTACCGTTATTCTTTATAGCTTCTTTGGCGTTGATGCATAAATTTAAAAGCACCTGGTAAATTTCAGTTGAGTTTCCCATTATATTCTGGAGGCCGGAAGGTATGTCGGAAATTATTTGTATTTGTTCAGGAAAGGTTTCTGTTACTACCCGTAAAAGTTCTTTAAGCAAATCGGCTGGGTTTACCGGTGTTTTCCTTCTTGGGGTTGGCTTTCCGTAATTCAAAAGTCCTTTAGTAAGATCCGTTGCGCGTATTGAACAGCTCTCAATATTTTCAACGAGATATTTAACGTCTTCCCTGTTTGCAAGCTTTCTTTTTAACAGGTTTAAACTTCCGAAAATGCTTGAAAGAAGATTGTTGAAATCATGCGCCATTCCGCTTGCAAGCTTACCTATGGTTTCCATTTTCTGTGATTGAAGAATATTTTCTTCAAGTTCCGGATTTAAGCGTGAGTGATAAAAAAGAAAATACCCGACTTTCTTTTTCCCTTCAAGGAACGGAGAAATTATATATTCGGTATTTTCCTTACCAATAAACCGGTAGGGATTTCTTGGAGAAATTTTCTTTATGTCGTCAGGAGGAATGGAAAAGAAGCTGAAAGCGTTCTGGCCTTTCACTTTAACGTTTTTATTATCGCTTTTAAATGATTTGTTGTAAAATAAAATCTTTTCATCCAGTCCGAAAAAAACAGAAGGCAGGGGATTATTGTTAATAATTTTTTTTGCTTCAGAATAATTTTCCGGGAGATTATTTTTACGACTCATTTTGACGAAGGTTATATTTTATAATTTTTGAGTAAAGGGTTTTCTGGCTTATTCCAAGGGCGCGTGCGGTATTTTCCCTGTTCCATCCATGGTAATCTAATGCTTTTTTAAAGTGAATCCTTTCAACATCTTCCATAAGAAAAGAATCTGGTGATAACTCATTTGCATTCTGCTGCTCGCTTCTGAAAGTACTTGGAAGATTTAAATCCTCCACCTGGATTAAATTGTTTTCGGCAAAGATAATTGCCCGTTCAATGATGTGTTCAAGTTCTCTAACGTTGCCCGGAAATTTATATTGTAATAGTGCTTTTTCCGCCGCTGCGGATAATTTTTTAGGATCACGGATTGGAGATTTTTTTGCGAGAAAATGATTTGCAAGAAGCAGGATATCTTCTCCGCGTTCTTTTAACGGTGGAATTGTAAGCGTTATTACATTTAACCTGAATAACAGATCGCGCCTGAAAATTTTCTTCTCTGATTCCTCAAGAAGATTTTTGTTGGTGGCTCCAATAACCCTTACGTTTGAATGAAAGTTTGCAACACCGCCAACCCTGCGGTACTCACCATTTTCTAAAAAGCGTAAAAGCTTTGGCTGCAGGGTAAGACTCATCTCACCAATCTCATCAAGGAACAATGTTCCGCCGTCTGCAATTTCAACCAAACCCTGCTTAGAATTTTTAGCGTCGGTAAATGCCCCCTTTTCATGACCAAACAATTCGCTTTCAATTAATTGATCCGGTAAGGAAGCGCAGTTTATAACAACAAAAGGTTTATCATTTCTTTCGGAGTTACGGTGAATAAATTCTGCCATCAGTTCTTTGCCAGTACCGGTTTCACCTTCAATAAGTATATTGGAATCTGATTTTGCCGAGCGGATTGCAAGATTGATTAGGTGATGCATCTCTTTGCTTTCACCGATAATTCTATTTGAAATTTTTTCATCAAAGCGGGTGGACTGAATTGTGTTTTTTACAAGAAGATCTTTATGCTCAAGTGCGCGGTTAATGCCAACAAGCAGTTCATCAAATTCATATGGCTTGGAAATAAAATCATATGCGCCAAGCCTTATACATTCAATAGCGCTTCTCACTTCAGATTTTGCGGTAAGAATAATAACCTGCAAAGTCAGAAAATTTTCTTTGGCAAATTTTAATACTTCTTCACCGGGCACTTCTCTCATCTGAAGATCGAGCAATAAAAGTTCGTAGTTCTTGTTCTTCAGGTTCTCTATAGCATATTTTCCATCATAAACAACGTCAACATTAAAACCTTCATTTAGTAATTCTTCTTTTAGAAGGTAACACAAAGTTTCATCGTCATCACAGATAAGTATTTTGGAGTTTTTCCTCATAGGGCTCATAATTTTTAGCTAAATATAAAGAAAATTCAAATAAGTATTTTTGAATAATAAGTCTTGTAAACAAACCGGGCGTAATTCTTTGGTTAATCAGCATCAGTTTTATAAAATAACAACGGGTCTAAGCAATTAAAAAGTTCAAATTGTTGTCGTCTGTGTCTTTTGTTATATTTCCGGTCACAAAAGAGTATGTTATGAATAATTATATAAACAGTGTTGTCTTTGACTTAGACGGAACACTGATGCAATCCCACGGCAGTATTTATAAAGCTACTGTTAAAACTTTAGAAGAATTTAATATAGACGTGAACTTTACCGAGCAGGAATTTAACGGGAAGATTGGTGCACACTTTAAAGATATTTTTGCCGAGTTCCAGGTTGCCGTTGATGATCTTGAATATTTTATTGAACGATATAAATCATATTACTTTGATTTTATTGATGATTCTAAATTCTACCCAAACGTGTTTGAAGTGCTTAAAAAACTTAATGAGAATAAAATTTCAGTTTCAATATTAACTACCAAAGCGCAGGACCAGGTGGACAAAATTGTAGAGCATTTTAATATCAGGCATTATTTTAAAATAACTATGGGCAGAAGACCCGGTATGAAAATTAAACCTGCTCCTGATATGCTGCAAAAAATCTGTACTGATCTTAATATTCTGCCGGGTAACACTCTTATGGTTGGAGATTCTGAGCTCGATGTTCTTTGCGGAAAATCTGCCGGTGCTAAAACCTGTGCGGTTACCTACGGATACAGAAATGCCGATGCGCTCAAAAAAGAAAATCCGGATTATCTTATTCAGGATATTGAAGATCTGATAAAAATTTTAAAATTATAAGAGGGCATATAAATCTAAGTTCAGAAAAATTCTTTATGCTATTTTATAAATTGTTATTGGTTCTTCGCTGCCGCGTAATTCAACTGGACCAATAAGCTCATATTCAATTACATCTTTATTTATTTTATCAAGCACTTCTTTGGATATAAGCATCTGCGAATTAAATTCCTTGTTAAGCTGTTCAATTCTTGAAGCCAGTATAACTACGCTTCCGGTTATAGAATATTGTTTTCTGATTGAAGTGCCTACATTACCTGTTACAGCTTCTCCGGTGTGAATGCCTATTCCAACACGCGTTGATGGAATTTTATTCTGTTCAATTTTTGCTTTTAATGTGTTAATAATTTCCCGCGCAGCATTAACCGCATTAAGACAATCATTATCATAAGACAAAGGCGCACCGAAGGTTGCCATAAATCCATCGCCGAGAATCTGGTTAATAATTCCATTGTTCTTGTTTACGATATCAATCATAAAAGAAAAAACATCGTTCTGATATTTTACAATTTCTTCCGGTTCTTTATCTGCTGTATACTTTGAAAAATCTCTTATATCAAGAAACATAACGCAAACAGTTCTTCTTTTGCTTACAATGCCACGCTTGCTTTTCAGCATTTCATCTACAATAACCTTGGAAACCTGCTGACCGAACCATCTTTCAATCTGGTTCCTCTCACCAACAATACGGAATGACCTGAGGATACGTTTTTTTATCTCGATTGCAACAATGCCTGCAACAACTCCGCACAAAAATATTATAAGGGATTTTGCAAAGTACATCATCGGTTCGGCAATAATAGGTTCTACAGCGGAAGTATCAAATTTTTTCATGTAGTAAAGCAAAAGCAGAAAGTACTCCAATGAAGCAACGGCGCCGGTAAAAACAGAGAGCTTAAAATCAAGCTCAAGTGTGGTTAGTATTATGAAAATGAAATAGATTAAAATTACAGGTGTACTAAATGCGATTATTGAATTAAGTGCCTCGGCATAAAGTATAATGCCTATAGTCGGAATGCTTATTTCAAAGAAGGCATTTGTGTACATAAGATAAGAGGGAACGCGCCTTTTTGATTTTATTCTTTTTCCCAGAACAAAACGTAGCATCGTTTCCCTTATAAGCATAATGAACAGGATAAGAATAATAATGTAAAAAACTTTCTGCCCGCGGAACACAACATTAAACTGATCATTAAAAAGAAACAACACAATGATTGCGAAGACAAGCAGGACAAGAACAACACCTGCAACAAGCTGAAACCTGAACCGCTCGTTATGAAGTGTTTCAAGGTAAAGCTGCTCTTCATATTCCTTATCGGCTTTCAGATCGGCAAGGTCTTCAAGCAGCTTTAACTTGTTAAGTGCAAAGAAATTTTTAATGTATTCTTTTATCAAAGTTTCAGCTTCTCGCGGATTGCCTTTGGTAACGCATCTTTATGAACCATAACAGCTATAGTGTTTAATTTTATATAAGGCTCAGACATGTAAATCAGTCCGCCGTAAGAATAATCTGTTCCCCAGGAGTTTTTCGTATGATAGAATTTTTTCCCGTTCTGATCATGATAAAGACCAACTATGTGCATAAGGTGATCATCTGTTGCAGAAAAATTATCAAATGCTGCCTGGCGTATTTCCATTGTAATATTTTTTTCTTCAATCGGTTTTGTAATCTTTTCTTCCTTCTCGGCATTCTTCAGATCATCCCAGTCCTTTAACGGAACAACAGCAAAACCTTTCTTCTGGTTAAAAAACTTTTCACTCACATCGCCATCCCAGCAAACTGAGTAACCGTTAGCCAATGCATTATCCATTACTTCAACAATTGCATCAATTGGCAGATTATAATATTCCTGCCTTGTCCAGTTGTCCGGAATTTCAAGCATTACCTTTTCGTAAAACGGATGATGAGAGTAAGAAGTTAATTCAATGTAGTCATCAGGATTTATTTCAAGTTCATCCTTTAAAAATGATGCGGGCGTAAACGTTTTTCCTTTATACTCAAACTGAGCAGGAGTTTTGCCAAGATAAACATCAAGCACAGAATTAAAAGCTTCTTTCCACTTTGGAGTAAGCTTGCCACCTTTTTTACCAATTACTGTTTTAAGCATATTTTCAAGAACGGCAGCCATTTCACCGTGGTTATGTTTTAATTCGCCGATGTTCATGCCGTTATAAATTTCTTCGGGTACAATGCCGGATGTTTTAATAGCATTAATTACATCGTGTGCCTGCCCGCCTTCTCCAAAATTTGCTGCGCCTGAATTGCGAACGTACAAATCTGCTTTAACGGGATATGTATTTCTTACAACAAACATCTCGGACAAATCAACTTCGTCCTTGCCATTTCTCATTGCCTCTGCTTCAAGGAAGGAAACAGTTGAGAAGCACCAGCAGGTACCGGTTCTAGCCTGGTTTTTGATGGGTGTATATTTTACTTCGTAATCTTTTGTGAAAGTATAAATGCTGTCCGCAATATTTTGAGCGGGTATGCTTGTAAATGAAATGAGTAATACAAGTGCGGTTAAACAATAGAATTTTTTCAATTTATCCTCCGGAGGATTTTATAAAATTTTATGCTGCAAAATTATTAAAAGTTTATGTGAAGAGGAAAAGATTCTTGTGATTATTATACGCCGGTTATTGGGTTATATATATTAAGGAACCGGAGAATGGGAGAGCCGGTGAAGCGGGGAGAGTGTTGTTATTAATTCTAATTGATTACTTTCTAACAGTCAGGCTAAATCCGGAACATTGCTGTTTAAATAAAATCATAGCA
>CAZIDB010000031.1:0-22274 GCA_964537965.1 uncultured Melioribacter sp.
TTCCCTGCTGCTGCAGTTTTATCTTTATAAGAATATTCTTTGGGAGAGTTGCTGTTACCGCTTCCGTTTACAAATCCAATTTTTTCCCATTCTATGCCGAGCGAAGTCGAGGCACGTTCTACATTAAATCCGTAATTATTAACTTCAGTATCTGTTTTCCAGTTAAGGTTAATTTCATTTCCAATTATATTGGCAGTGAAAGAGGTTAGTTCGACAGGAAGAGGATAATTTAATCCACCATTATTTGAATAGTTTAATGTTATTAGGTCGGCATCACTATGATTAGGTTCATCAACTGTTGTTGTCAATACATAATAAGAATTCGACGATGTTCCAATAATGTCAGATGCTGGAATATCAGCAAACCAATTAGTACCAGATCCATATGCTTTTACAAATAAAGATGATACCCAATTATCTTTAGTATATCGTACATAAATAATTTCTTCAGAACAAGGGATTGAACTAGTAATAATATTTACTTTAACAGCTATTCCAAGACCCGAATAATTATCAGTTACATTTAAGATACTTATAGGGTAAGCACTTGTTTCCATAACAATAGCAGAACTATTAGCATAACCATTATCTTTCAAACGAAAAGTATAATATTTCCCATTTTTGACACCATCACTGATACAGTTATTATTGCCACCATAGTTAGAGTGCCATATATATGTATTTACAGTATTTTTATTGGCTATCACATCATTCCACTTATTATAATAACCCGAGTTTTGAAATAGCCATGCTGCGTTTGAGTAATCACCACTTGCTTGAATAGTAACATTCCAATAAACAGCACCCCCTAACGATTGACTTGTCATTGAGTGAACGGAGCCCCAATTCCCATCAATTTGACCAACTACATATAGATCGGGTAACCCGGGATAAACTACAACAATAGGTAAGAAGAAAAACAATAATAAGTAAATAACCTTTTTCATAAACCCCTCACGAGTTTAGTAATTTATATGTAGAGACCTCTTAACCAAAAAGGAAAAATATTGGGAAAGATTTTAGAGAAATTGGACAAAAATGTCAAGTATTATCTTTTAATTGTTACAGACAACAAGAGTTGCACAAAGTAACACAAAGGGCTCAAAAGGTTTCACTAAGTGTTTACTTGTAAATTATTTCTCCGTCAAATACTGTCATAACAACTTTAATGTCTTTTATCTTAACTGGATTGATAGTTAAAATATCATTACTTAAAACTACAAAGTCTGCAAGCTTGCCAACCTCAATGCTGCCTTTAATATTTTCTTCAAATGAAGCATAAGCATTATTAATTGTATAGCACTTAATTGCATCTTCAACAGATATTTTTTGCTCGGCAATCCAGCCATCAGGATTTTTATTATCCAGCGTTCTTCTTGTTACTGCCGCATAAATACCAAGAATTGCATTCAACGGTGCAACAGACCAGTCGCTGCCAAAACATAACTTAACACCCTTTTCAATAAATGATTTGAAAGGATAAGTGTATTGCAATCTTTCTTTTCCAATTCTTTTTTCTGCCCAGCAGCCATCATCAATTGCGTGATATGGTTGTGCAGAAGCAATCACATCTATTTTCGCAAAACGATCAACATCTCCCGGCAAAATATGCTGTGCATGCTCTATTCTGAATCTTCTGTCCCAAACAGGATTTGTCTTCACAATATCTTCAAACATATTAAGCATCAGGGCATTGGCGCTATCGCCAATAGCATGAATACAAAGCTGGAGTTTAGCTTCATCGGCAGCCAGAGACCATTTTTTTAAACTGCCGTCTGTAACAATATCCATAGCAAGACCTACGTTACCCGGTTCGCCTTCATAAGGTTCATAGAACAATGCGGTGCTTGATCCAAGCGAGCCATCCGCAAAAGCTTTTAATGAACCAAGCTTTAACTTTTCACTTCCCATTCCATATTGAATTCCAAGTCTGATCAGGTTATCACTATCAGCAATGGGCAGACGTGTATAAATTCTGCAGGTTAATTTATTCTCCTGTTCAAATTTCTGGTAAACTTTAAGATCATTTTTATAAGTGATATCCTGAACTGAAGTAAATCCGTTTTTCTTTGCTTCATTTAGCGCTGCCGTAAAAGCCTTTTCATATTCCTCTTCGGAAGAAGCAGGTACAATTGAATAAACAAGACTCATTGCATTATCTTTTAACATTCCGGTCGGTTCACCTGTTACAGGATCTTTTACTATCAAACCACCGTCTGGACTTGGTGTATCTTTTTTTATGCCGGCAAGTTTTAACGCATATGAATTAGCAAGTCCCATGTGTCCATCAAAACGGGAAACGAAGATTGGAGTATTTTGAGAAAAATCATCAATCCATTCTTTATGCGGAAGATCTTTCACTTCCCATGCTTCGTGGTCCCAGTCTCCGCCTGTGATCCATTTACTTTCGTTCTTGGAAACATACTCTTTTAAAATATCTTTAAATTCTTTGGTCGATTTGGCTACACGCAAATCTATTCCAAGCAACTGAAATCCGCCGCTTATAAAATGAACGTGATTATCTATAAAGCCGGGCAGCATTAATTTTCCGTTAAGATCAATCACCTCCGTATTATCATCAATATAGGATTTTGCTTCTTTATTGCTTCCTACGAATAAAATCTTATTGCCGTTAATAACAACAGCTTCAGCATAAGATTTATCCGGATCAACCGTATAAATCTTGCCATTGATAAAAGCTTTTTTATTAACCTGTAAATTCATGTTTGTAATCATTATAAATCCGGCTATTAATAAAAAGATGAATTTCATTTTACATCTGCTTAATTATTGGCTGCAATATACAAAACTTAAGTTAGACTTTTCAAAAAGAAAACTAAATCTTTATTTTTGAAACAAGTATTTACAAAATTCATTCTGAGAGGAATAATGCAAAAGACAAAGAAACATCGCCCGTCGTGGGATAATTATTTTTTAAAACTTGCAATGCTTGTATCCGAAAGATCAACCTGCCCGCGTATGCACTGCGGATGCGTTCTTGTAAGAGACAAACAAATACTTTCAACCGGATATAACGGCTCCATTCCCGGCGATGTTCATTGTGAAGATGAAGGCTGCCTTGTTGTTGATAACCATTGTATAAGAACTGTTCACGCTGAAATAAATGCAATTACTCAATGCTCAATTAGAGGAACAAGTACAGTTGGAGCTACTGCTTATGTGACTAATATGCCCTGTACAAATTGTGCCAAAGCGTTAATTGCAGCACGAATAAAAGAAGTAATTATCTTCTCGGAATACCACGATACAATGGCAGAAAGATTTTTTGAGGTGGCAGGTGTTCCGGTTAAAAGATTAAAAATACCGTCAAGAAAAATTGAATATGATCTTAAAAATTACTCATCAGCAAAAAAGACCGAGAAGAGCAAGTAGAATTTTTGCTACTCATAGTTTTGGGATTTTAACTGTATAATCTGTTCAGGATTTCTAATTATTACAGAAAAGATTTATATTTGCAAAAAAAACGGCGCATTATGCCTTACAAAGAAATATTAAAGAAGTATAATCTTCCCCAGAATTTTATTAACAGGGAACTAAGCTGGCTTGAGTTTAACAGAAGAGTTTTGGAAGAAGCTTTAAATCCGGAACTTCCACTTTTAGATAAAGTTAAATTCATTTCTATTTTCAGTTCAAACTTAGATGAATTTTTTATGATTCGCGTCTCAGGTTTAAAGGGACAGATTGCAGCAAACGTAATCGAACCTTCGTTGGATGGGCTTACCCCAATTGAACAACTTAAAAAAGTTGAAAAAGAAATCCAGCCGATGCTTCAGCAGATTATTGATTTCTGGAAAACCGAAATCGTTCCCGAATTGAAAAAGAATAAAATTTTCGTCTGTGAGTTTGATGAATTAGATGAAACCGAAAAAGAACGTCTGAATGAATATTTCAGGAAAGAGATTTTCCCAGTATTAACTCCTCTGGCTTTTGACCCGGGCAGACCCTTCCCATATATCTCAAATCTTAGTTTAAGCCTTGCCGTACTTGTTAAAAAACCCAACGGCGAAAAACATTTTGCCCGTGTTAAAGTGCCAAGCATTTTACCACGACTCATGCCCATCAGCGATATTATTAATAACGATAAGCATAAACGGAACGGTAACGGTTCTGTTAAATATATCTGGCTTGGCAGTTTGATTAAAAGGAATCTGCATCTCCTCTTCCCTGCAATGGAAATAATGGAAGCCCATCGCTTCAGGGTTACAAGAGATACAGACCTCGAACTTCAGGAAGATGAAGCAGATGACCTGTTGCAGGTAATTGAAGAAACTATTAAGCAGCGCAGGTTTGGTACTGTTGTAAGGCTGGAAGTTGAAAGCACTATGCCTGATTTTATAGTTGATACACTTGTTGAAAATCTTCAGATTACAAGAAATGATGTTCATATAATTGATGGACCGCTTGGACTTAGCGATGTAATGAAATTGTATGAACTGCCGATGCATGATCTTAAGGAAAAACCTTATCATCCAGTTGTACCTAAAATATTTGAAGAAGAAGAGAATGTTTTTACACTTATAAAACAGCGTGATGTTCTGATTCACCATCCTTTTCAATCATTTAATCCCGTTATTGATTTTATTAATACTGCAAGTAAAGATCCTGATGTATTAACAATCAAACAAACTTTATACAGGGTTGGCTCTAATTCACCCGTTGTAAAAGCTTTAATAGAAGCAGCGGAATTAGGCAAACAAGTTGCTGTACTGGTTGAACTGAAAGCAAGGTTCGATGAGGAAAATAACATCTACTGGGCGCGTGAACTTGAAAAGGTTGGCGTTCATGTTGTTTATGGTTTAATAGGACTGAAAACTCATGCTAAAATGACCCTGGTTGTTAGAAAAGAAATTGACGGAGTTAAAAGATACGTTCACCTCGGAACAGGCAATTACAATTCAACTACTGCAAAAATTTATACCGACCTTGGATTGTTTACTTCAGATGAAGATATATGCGCAGACGTTTCAGATATTTTCAATTATCTTACCGGTTATTCCGAGCAGAAAGAATTTAAAAAACTTCTTGTTGCGCCTATTTCAATGAAGGAAAAATTCTTAAAGAAAATTTACAGGGAGATTGATAATGTAAAAGCCGGGGAGAAGGGTCATTTAATTTTCAAAATGAATTCCCTGGTTGATCCGGATATTATTGCAGCTTTGTACGAAGCTTCAAATAACGGCGTTATTATCGACCTGATTGTAAGAGGTATTTGCTGCCTTGTTCCCGGTGTACCCGGTTTAAGCGAGAACATAAAAGTTATAAGTATAGTTGGAAGATATCTTGAACATAGCAGAGTATATTATTTCTATAATAAAGGCAAAGAAGAAATTTATTTAAGCAGCGCCGACCTGATGACAAGAAATCTTGAGAGAAGAGTCGAGATTGCTTTTCCTATTGAAGATGATAAAATAAAAAATCACCTGATGAAAACACTGCTTCATGTTTCTTTTAAGGATAATGAAAAAGCAAGACTACTTAAACAGGATGGGACTTACGCACGTATTGAGCGGGCACCCGATTCAAAAATTATAAATTCCCAGGAATGGTTAATGAATTTTGCAATCAAGGAAAACGTAAAAAAGAACAAACAGAAGATATAAAATTAGCCATTTTAATATTGAACCCCGTTTGCTATCCTTGTGTTTTCAATTTTAATAAAGTCTATAAACCGGAGGTATAATGTCCAAAATATCAAATAATGATATTCTTAACGCTTTAAAGAATGTGTATGATCCTGACCTGAGAAAAGATTTGGTTACTTTAGGAATGATTAAAGATGTAAAAATTGATGGCAATGATATTTCCTTTTCAGTTGAATTAACAACTCCTGCATGTCCTATGAAAGACAAAATTAAAAGCGATTGTTTTGATGCAATTAAAAAAGATATTCCCCAGGCTGGAAAAATAACAATCAATATGACGTCAAATGTAAAATCCCATATGAATGAAAAAAAAGAATTAATTCTGCCTAAAGTAAAAAACACAATTGCAGTTGCAAGCGGTAAAGGCGGAGTTGGAAAAAGTACTGTTGCGGTAAATCTTGCAGTAGCTTTAGCAAAGGATGGAGCAAAAGTTGGTATTCTGGATGCTGATATTTATGGTCCAAGTATTCCTCTTATGCTTGGAATAAATGATAAACCTAAAGTTTACCAGGATAAAGATCTCGGGAAAATTGTTCCACTGGAAAAATTCGGTTTAAAAATTATGTCAATTGGTTTTCTTGTTGATGACCAGACGCCGGTTATCTGGCGTGGACCAATGGCAAGCGGAGCAGTAAAACAATTTATGTCTGATGTTAACTGGGGAGAATTGGATTACCTTATTTTTGATTTACCTCCCGGAACAGGTGATATTCAGTTAACACTTGTACAAACTATTCCTTTAACAGGCGCTGTTATTGTTACTACACCACAGGAAGTTTCACTTGTTGATGCAAGAAAAGGTCTTTTAATGTTCGATAAAGTTAATGTTCCGGTGTTTGGTATTGTCGAGAATATGAGTTATTTTTTGGCACTTGATACAGGCAACAGGTACGATATTTTTGGTAACGGCGGTGGATTAAAACTTGCCACAGAAAACAATATTGAATTTTTAGGTGGAATTCCGATTGATCCGAGAATAAGAATTGGCGGAGACACCGGGAAACCAATCGTTTATGATTTACCAGATACTGAATACGCACAGATTATTCAGGAAATATCCAGAAAATTAGCTGCACAAATCAGCATCCATTTAATATCCAAAGCGGCTAAAAAAGTAGAAATATCACTTGGAAACGAGAATTAATTTACAGGTCTATTATTTATGGAAGAAAAAGTATTAAAGGCGTTGGAATCCATCCGGCCTTATCTGCAGGCTGATGGAGGCGACGTTGAACTGATAAAAGTTACACCGGAAGGAATTGTTGAAGTTAAATTAACCGGCGCCTGCGGAAATTGCCCCATGTCTCAAATGACTTTACGCGCCGGAGTTGAACGCGCAATAATCCGTGAAGTACCCGGAGTTCGTAGAGTTGAAGCTGTAAACGGATAATTATTAAATATATATTTTCAACTGAGAGGAAAAATGCGAAGAAAAATTATTGCCGGAAACTGGAAGATGTTTAACAATCTGTCTGAAACGGTAAAACTTATTGATGAACTTAAAACCAAAATTAATAATGAAGCTTTGAATTGCGATGTAATTGTTTGCCCGCCATTTACTTCACTTGAAACTGCCGACAGAACCATTAAAGGCTCTGTAATAAAACTTGGCGCGCAGAATATGTATTTTGAAGAGAACGGCGCTTACACCGGTGAAGTTTCTGCAAGTATGCTTAAAAGTACCGGATGCGAATTTGTTATACTCGGCCATTCCGAAAGAAGAACTATCTTTAAAGAAAGCGATGAGTTGATTAACAAAAAAATTAAAAAAGCACTCGCTTCAGGTTTGAAACCAATATTCTGTATTGGTGAAACTTTGCAGGAACGCGAAGAAGGAATTACTGAGAAAGTAGTTAAAACTCAGGTTGTTAACGGATTGAAAGACATATCTGCCGAGGATATGGGAAAAATTATTGTTGCCTATGAACCTGTTTGGGCAATTGGCACCGGAAAAACTGCAACCCCGGACCAGGCACAGGAAGTTCATTCGGTCATCAGAAATTTAATTGCCGAGTTATATTCAAAAGAAGTTGCCAATAATCTTGTTATTCAGTATGGCGGAAGTGTTAAACCCGATAACGCAGCCCAGTTATTGTCCCAACCGGACATTGACGGTGCTCTTGTTGGCGGAGCCTGCCTTAAAGCTGATTCATTTTTTGCAATTATTAAAGCTGCTTAGTTTGTATAAAAGAGGTGGGCTTTGCTCATCTCTTTATCAAAAACCTCAAAAATTGCCCGAATTCCTCAATAATCTTATTGATTTGCCCTCTTAAAATTAGTATCTTTATGGATATTTTTTTAATGATTTTGGTTGATGAAAAGAAAATTTAGCGTATTCATTCTTTCAGCTCTTCTATTACAAAGTTTAAACTACTCTCAGGTAAAAGTTAAAGAACTATTCTCTTCGTCTGATAAGAAAGATTTTACTTCACTTTTGGGTGAATCCGGAACGAGAACTATTTATCCCCTGGATAAAAACTGGAATGTTTACCTTGAAGACGAGCCGCAGAAAAAATCAAAGACAAGTATTCCCTCTTTTTTTTCCGGAACAGAAACTATTGTATATGAAAAATATTTAGACCTTCCCTCTGAAACAATCAATAATAAAAATATAAGATTGATTCTTCTCGGAGTGAATTATTCTGCGGAAATTCTGCTTAACAATCTTGTAATTCATAAACATCAGGGTGGAGATTTTCCGTTTAAAATTACCCTGCCCAAAGACCTGCTGAAAACTAAAAGCAAAAATATTTTATCAATTAAGGTTTCCAAGCATTTATCTTCCGATGCTACAATTCCCGTTGAACAGAGATTTCTTTTCCCGGAAAATTACGGCGGACTTATACGGGAAGTTTATCTTGAAGTTACACAGAGATCTTTTATCTCTGATTTTGAATATGATTACAGGATTCTGCCTTCAGGTTCAACAACGTTGCAGGTACAAACAAAAATAATCAACCAGGTTTCAAAGTTAAAAACCGATTCATCTTTAAGTGATAATAATTTTTCATTCAGAGTTAAATTAATTTCTCCAAACGGAAACGAATTTTATTCTCAGTCTCCCCAGGCTTTACAACTACCATCGGTAAAAGAAAAATCTTACTCAACCACAATTGAATTAAGTAACCTTGAATTGTGGTCACCGGAAATGCCGAGAAGCTATAAAATAATAGCACAGCTTCTTAAGAATGATGCTGTAATTGATGAGGAAGTCAAATCAGTTTCATTCTATTCGCTTTTAATAGACAAAGAAAAAATTCTGTTAAACGGAAATAACTTTTCATTTAACGGTGTTACATATGTTCCTTCTTATGCTGAAGATGGAACACTTGCATCTTTCGAGGCAATGCAGAGAGATATTAAGATTATCAAATCAACCGGTTTTAATGCGGTAAGATTTACAAAATCAACCGCTCATCCATACATGCTAAAGTTGTGTGAGAATGCAGGTCTTCTTGCACTTATAGAATTACCTCTTAACGGAATCCCGGAAGAAATTTGCGCGAAAAATAATTTCAAAGAACGGGCAAGAAGTTTCCTCATTCCCTTTTTAAAAGCTTATAAAAATTATTCTGTTGTTGCAGCAATTGGTATGGGTGGTTCTTATTTGGGAAATTCATCTGATCAAGCAGCTTTCCTGAATGAAATTGCCGACCTGACTAAAAAGATTTGCTTCAAACCCGTATATGCTTCCTTTATCGGTTTTAATATTAATCCTATTGATAACATTGATTTGTACGGCGTTGAACTTTATAATATTCAGATTGATGATTATAGGACCCAGGTTGAAAATCTTGAACAAAAACTTGGGCTTGGAAAAGTATTTATAAGTGAAGCTACTTACAGCACATGTCTTGGCAGTACAGATGGTTATTTAAACCAATATTCATTAGAAGCGCAGGCAAAGTTTTTCTCTGATCTGCTTGATTTTGAAATTGATAACAACCGTGCCGGATACTTCCTTAATTCAGCTTTTGATTACAAAGGAGACTATCCCGCATTTTCATCAGGCTATAATGGTAAACATCTTTATTTAATCGGAATACTTGATGAATACAGGGGTACAACAAGATTAAGTCAGAAAGTTATTTATTCCAAGCTGCATAACTCTGATAAAGTTACCATCCCGATAGGTACAAAAAAAGATGATGCACCATTTGTTTTTATAATAACCGGCTCTGTTCTGGCGCTTATGCTTGCGTTCATTGCAAACTCTAAAAGGAAATTCCGCGAAGATGCTTTAAGAGCATTATTCAGACCTTATAATTTTTTCTCCGATGTAAGAGACCAGAGAATTTTAGCCGGGTTTCATTCAAACTTTTTATTGTTCCTTTTATCAGGAACTTCATCTTTGTTGTTATCAAATTTGCTTTTTTATTTCCGCGGGAGCCAGTTTTTTGAGAAGCTGTTAATTTCGTTTGGAATACCTTCTCTTGTAGAGGCGGCTTCGTTTCTTGCATGGAATCCTGTTTATTCCGTTGTATGGTTATTCGTAGTTTCGTTGTTATTCTTTCTTATAATTACTTTTCTTGTAAAGATTGCGTCTTTGTTTGTCAGGAATAAAGTTTTCTTTTCAAGCGTTTATTTTACGGTTACATGGTCATTCCTTCCATTATTAGTTTTGCTGCCGGCCGGTTTAGTATTATATAGAATTCTTGAAGCTGAGCTTATTACAATTTACATTTTAATCAGTTTAATAATTTTTACCGTCTGGATATTCTACAGGCTGATGAAGGGCATTTATGTAATCTTTGATGTAAGACCTGCCACCGTATATTTCTACTCTCTTTTGTTTATTATTGTTGTAACCGGAATTGTGTTGCTCTATTTCCAGTTAAGCAATTCCACTGTTTATTATATACTGAATGCTTACAAGCAATTTAAATTGATGTAACAATGTTAAGGCTGTGATTTGTATTTATCAAAATTAGAGTTATTCGGATTTAAATCCTTTGCCAATAAAACAATAGTTGAATTTAACAAGGGCGTTACAGCCATAGTCGGACCAAACGGCTGCGGTAAAACAAATATTGTTGACGGCATCCGCTGGGCGCTTGGCGAACAAAAAACCACTACGCTGCGCAGCGATAAAATGGAGAACGTAATTTTCAACGGCACACAAAACAAGAAGCCGATGGGAATGTCTGAAGTGTCTCTTACTTTAGTTAATGATCTTGGAATCTTACCGACTGAATATTCCGAAGTTACAATTACCCGTAGAATCTTTCGTTCGGGTGAAAGCGAATATCTTCTTAATAAAAATCTTTGCAGACTTAAAGATATAACCAATCTTTTCATGGATACCGGTATGGGCACTAATGCCTATTCCGTAATCGAATTGAAAATGGTTGAAACTATCTTAAGCAATAAGGCAGATGAAAGACGAACAATGTTTGAAGAAGCAGCCGGTGTAAACAAGTATAAATTAAGAAGACGCCTTTCGCTAAAAAAATTAGAGGATATAAGAAAAGATTTAACACGCGTAAACGATATAGTTTCCGAAGTTGAGAAACAGGTTAACTCGCTTGAAAGACAGGCAAAAAAAGCCGACCGCTACAACCGTATATCAACTACATTAAGAGAATTTGAAATTGATTTATCTGAACGCGAATACGCTTTATGGAACAGAAAAAAATCTGAAAGCAAAACTCAGAAAGAAAATTATCTGCAGCAGAGAATACAACTTGACTCCCAGTTAAGAAGTCTTGATGACGGGATAAAAGAACTTCGTGAAAAAATTTCTGTTATAGAAAGTGAACTGAATGAAAAGCGGAAAGAATTAGCCGAACAGAATAAAAGAATCTACTCGGTTCAAAGCGGCATCTCCGTTGCAAACGAAAGGAAAAGCTCTTTCGAGAAGAACCTTGAAAGATACAAACAGGAACTTGTAGAACTACATGCACAGGATGAAGAGACTGATATTTTAATCGCAGATACTCATGAAAATATTAAGGATTTAATTGCTGCTATAACAGAGAAGGCTGAAAAGATTGAGTTGAACGAAAAACTCCTTGAAGAGCAGAAAGCCGAACTTGAAATCAAGAAAGCTTCCCTGAAGCAGCAGAACGAAATTGTACAGGAAAAAGTAATTGAGATTACAAAGAAGGAAAAAGAATTATCATCCCTTCAATCAATATTTGATGAAACAAGCCACGGAATTGAAAATTTTAACAATAAGATTCTAAGCATAACAAATACTATAGCAAAGACTGTTGGATATCTTGAGGAACTTGAACAGGAAAAGCAGGATGTTGAAAAGAAAATAACCGAATCCGACAAACTTTATGTGCAGAAGCAGGAAGAAAAAGCTTCTCTCGAAAAAAAGCTTTCCGACCTTAAAGGAAAAGAGATTGAAGAAAGAGGAATTATTAATTCCATCAAGGATAAAATTGATTTTCTTCAAAGCCTTATAAGCAATCTCGAAGGAGTTTCAAAAGGCGCTAAAGTGCTTATTGAAAACGAGGGCTGGACAGATAAAGAAAAAACTTTGCTCGCAGATGTAGGTGAAGCAGAAGATAAATTCCGCTTTGCAATTGAAGCTTCTCTTAAAAATGTTTTGAATAACCTGCTTGTCGATTCATTTGCGGATTTACAACGCGCTATTGCATACCTGCAGAAAAACGATCTTGGCAAAGCTTCATTCTATGTGCTTGGAATGGATACAAACGGTAAGCAAACTCTTTTAGAAAAACTCCAGGCATTCAGCCATAAAAGAAAAAGTAAAAAGATAGAGAGAGAAAGCGGATTCTTAGGATGGGCGCATCAGTTTGTTCAAACGGAAGAAAGATGGAAACCATTTTTTGAAAAATTACTAATAAATACTGCGCTTATAGAAAACCTTGAACTTGCTGTTGAGCTTAGCAAAAAATACAAGGGATTTAACTTCACTACTTTAAACGGCGATCTAATTCATGAAAGCGGAATAATTGATGCCGGTTCTCTTCCGAAACTTGATGAAACACTATTCGGCAGAAAAAAACTACTGCAAAACATGCGGAATGATTTCCCGAAATATCTTTCCAACCTTGAAACACTTAAGAATGATATACTTGTTACCGAACAGCAGGTTGAAGAAATTAATTTAAAAGAATTATCTGACCAGAACAGAATTCTTTTAAATGACATGGCAAACATTGAAAAGCAGATTACCCAGTTTGAATTCGAGAAGAAAAAACTTTCCGATGAAATAGACAACCTGCGCAAAGATATTCAGGCGCTTGTTAATAAATCAAACCAGACGGATAACCAGATTCAGACTTTAACCGCCGCTTTGCAAAATGACTTAGACGAAAAAGCCAGCTACGATGAATCTTATATAAACATTGAAACAGAAGTCAAGACATTCGAAGAAGATTACAACACGAAGCTTTCTGCCTATAACCAGTTACGCCTTGAACTTGAAAGATTACTCGGTGAAAAGAAAAATTCTGAAAATTCAATTGAACGAGCAAAGCTTACAAAAGATAATATCATTAAGACAATTCAGAAACGTGAAAGCGATATCGAGATGACAAGAGAAAGTCTCACTTCGCTTGAGATTTCTACTGAAGAAAAAATTATTGAACTCTCCGGACTTGAAGAGAAACAACACCTGCTTATTAACGATGAGAACGAAATAAGCACAAGACTTAAAGGTGAAAAGACCCAGGCTGCGGATAAAGAAAAACAAATTACTGATTTACGGAAAAACAGGGATTGGGTTTCCGATGAAATACACAGTATTGATATTAAGGTAAATGAAATCAGTTTGAAAATTGATAACCTCTTTGAACATATAAAAGAAGAATACTCGCTTACACTTGAACTAAAGGAATTTGAAGATCTTGACACGTTCAACTTTGAAGAAAGAAACGCCGAAGTACACAATTATAAACAGCAGATTAAAAACCTTGGTCCTATAAATTTACTTGCCTATTCGGAATTTGAAGAAGAAAGACAGCGTCTTGAGTTTCTGCACAAGCAGAGGAATGATCTTGTGGATTCTGAAAAAGATCTGCTCAAGACAATTGATGAGATAAATATTACAGCACAGAATTTATTCCAGGATACTTTTACAAAGATCAGGGATAATTTTATCAGAATATTCCAGTCGTTGTTTAATCCCGGTGATGAAGCGGATTTGAAGCTTGAAGAAAATGTTGATCCGCTTGAAGGTAAAATTGAAATTATTGCAAAACCGAAACGTAAAAGACCGACATCAATTGAGTTGCTTTCCGGAGGAGAAAAAACTCTTACGGCAATTGCCTTGCTGTTTGCAATTTACCTTGTTAAGCCAAGTCCGTTCTGTATTCTTGATGAAGTTGATGCCCCACTTGACGATGCAAACGTTGACAGGTTCACAAAGATTATCAAAGAATTCAGTGCAAGCACACAGTTTATTATGGTAACACATAATAAACGTACAATGGAAGCTGCTGAAACCATGTACGGCGTTACGATGCAGGAAGAAGGTATTTCAAGATTGGTCAGCGTTCAGTTTAATGATGAGTTAAAAAATGTTTCTCAGCAGGTATAATTTTATTTAATGGAAAAGACTTTTAAAATTTTTGTTGATTTTGACGGTACTATAACTAAGATTGATTGCGGCGAAGCTTTCGGTAACCGCTTTGGGAACAATGAAAAGAATGATGAGGTAATTGCCGAATGGATTAAAGGCGGAGTATCATCAACCGAAGTTTGGAAGATTATGCTTCAGTATATTCAGCCGTTTAATCAAAATGATTTTGATGAGTTTATAAGCGGGATTGAAATTGATGAAACCTTTGTCCCGTTTACACAATTCTGCAGGCAGAATAATTTTAGCCTGATGGTGCTAAGCGATGGCTTTGATCTTTATATAAAAAAGATTCTTGGAAGAGAAGGACTTGGCGAAGTTAAAGTTTATTGCAATAAGCTAAGCGTTAACGAAAAGAACGAGTATGTTCTGAATTTTCCATACGGCGATGAAGAATGTAAACTCTGCGGCAATTGTAAGAGAAATCATATTCTTACTAACTCGGCAGATGAAGATTATTTAATTTACATCGGAGATGGCTACTCCGATAAATGCCCGGTTCAATATTGCGATTTTATATTTGCAAAAGGTGCGCTTCTGAAATATTGTGAAGTAAACAGGATTACATACTTCCCTTTTGAAAATTTTGATGATGTTACAGCCAGGCTGGCTGAATTGAACGGCAGGAAAAGAATAAAGAAAAAATTTCAGGCACAGGTGAACAGGAAAAATGTTTTTGAAGCCGGATAAATGATTATAACCAACAATTACATATTAGATACGCTGAACAATCTTTTATCAGTAGAAAGTCTTCCTTTGGTAAAAGAGAAAGTAAATGAACTGGTTAGCAGCCTTGAAAGCGCTGAGGCTTCTGATATTGATGAGGATTGTAGTCCTTTAAGTGATAATATCTTTTCACCTGAAACCTCTTACATCAAAAATGAACTTAAGCAGATTTCCGAAACTCATACATTAGAACGGACAAAGTATTACATACAAAGATTAGTAAAAGGTTTGTCCGAAATCCGTACCGGGAAGATTAACGACCTTAATCTTAACCGGTGGAAAGAATATGATGACCTGATAACGGATAGTCTTTGGGTTATGAATAAGAGGGATAAATCGGGCGCCCACAACGGTAACTACTGGGGCAACTTCATCCCGCAGATTCCTAACCAGCTTTTAAGAAGATTTACAAAACAGAGCGAGTGGGTACTCGACCCGTTCCTTGGAAGCGGTACAACTTTAATCGAATGTAAAAGACTTGGAAGAAACGGTATCGGTATTGAACTGCTTCCGGAAGTTTCCGGTCTTGCTCAAGAAAATATAAACCGCGAAAAGAATTTAACCGACGGTGATGTTATAACAACAGTTATTAATTGCGACAGCACAAAGCTGAACTATGAAGAAGCAATTAATGAGCTTGGAATAAAATCGGTTCAGTTTTTAATTATGCATCCTCCTTACTGGGATATTATAAAATTCAGTGAGGATGAAAATGATTTATGCAATGCAAAATCGGTTGAAGATTTTCTTGAACTACTTGGCAACGTTATTGATAAGACCTACAGCATCCTGGATAAGAACAGGTTCTTTGCACTTGTAATCGGAGATAAATATTCCAAAGGTGAATGGATTCCGCTTGGTTTCTATTCAATGCAGAAGGCGCTGGAAAAAGGTTACAAGCTTAAATCTGTTATCGTAAAAAATTTTGACGAGACAAAAGGAAAACGGAACCAGAAAGAACTATGGAGATACCGTGCCCTTGTCGGCGGTTTCTATGTTTTTAAGCACGAGTATATTTTCCTTTTCAAAAAAGAATAAACAAATAAATAATAGAAATGAAAAATTTATCCCTTAGAATATTCAAATACAGAAGCTACACACCAATTCCGTTTTTAATTCTGATGTTTCTGTATTCATGGTCTAACATATGGAGTTTGGTTGCCGGTTTATTTGTTGCCTGCCTTGGCGAATGGCTTCGCCTGTGGGGCGTAAGCTACGCAGGCAGCGAAACAAGAACTACCGGCGCAGTTGGCGGAACATACTTAGTTATTAGCGGACCGTTCGCTCATGTGCGTAACCCGCTTTACCTTGGTAATATGCTTTTATATTTCGGAATAGGAATTATGTCTTTCGCATTATTCCCCTATCTGCAGATTGTTGCTTTACTCTTCTTTTACTTCCAGTATCGTTTCATTATTAGGGAAGAAGAAGAATATCTTAAAAAGACTTTCGGGAAAGATTACGAAGATTTTCTTAAAAATGTTCCCAGGTTAATACCAAGGTTAACAGCTTACAAAAATCATGGTATACCTCAACCTAAATATAATTTGCAGGCAGGATTAAAATCTGAAAAACGTACACTGCAGGCATTCACTTTAGTTACAATAAGTTTAATAATTATCTGGGCAATAAGAACAAGATTTTGAAACGTGAATTGTTAATAGTGGCAGGTGAATCCTCCGGCGATTTGCACGGAGCATCCTTAATAAGAGAGTTGAAAAAACTTGATAAGGATATCTCCGTCTTCGGTATTGGCGGCAATAAAATGAAGGCCGAAGGGATGGAAACGATTTACCACATAAACCAGGTTTCTTTTCTTGGTTTTGTTGAAGTGCTTAAACATATTCCGTTTATGCAGAAGGTAAAGGCCCGGTTAGTTATTGAGGCTTTGAAAAGAGAAATTAAAACAGCAGTGTTAATAGATTATCCCGGCTTTAATCTTCAGATTGCAAATGAATTAAAACCGCACGGGATAAATCTTATTTACTTTATTTCTCCACAGGTTTGGGCATGGGGTGCAGGAAGAATACATAAAATAAAAAAGCTTATTAATAAAATGCTTGTCATTCTTCCATTTGAAGAAAAATTATTCAGTGATGCCGGAATTGATACGGAGTTTATCGGTCATCCTTTGCTTGAACAGGTTGCCAATTATAATTTCCTTACGAAGGAAGAATTGTTTGCAAAAAATAATCTTGATTCAAATAAAGAAATTCTTCTTGTGCTTCCCGGAAGCAGAAGACAGGAAGTAAAGATGTTGTTTCCGGCAGTTATTAATGCGGCTGAAAAATTAGCTGCGGAATTTAATCTTCAAACTGTAGTCGCTTGCTCGGAAGATATTGAAGAAAAAGTTTTCCGTAAATTGTCAGCAGCATCAAATTATAAATTAATAAAAGGCAGCACTTACGATCTGCTTAAGTATTCCAAATTCGGAATAATAAAGTCCGGCACATCTACATTAGAAGCCGGTCTGTTTGAACTGCCGATGGTTATTGTCTATAGAACAAACAACCTAACGTTCGAAATAGGTAAGAGAGTTGTAAAATTAGACCGTATCGGGCTTGTTAATATTGTTCTAAATGAGATGGTTGTTCCGGAACTTCTTCAGAAAGATGCAGGTACAGATAATATTATTAATAAGTGCAGAGAAATTTTAAGCAGCAAAGAAAAGTATAATTCAATTAAAGAAAAACTTTCCGGGCTTAAAGATAACCTTGGAACACAGGGCGCTTCCAAAAGAGCGGCAGAATCAGTATTCAAAATGATGAATAAAGAGGCTGAATAAATGAGCTTTAGAAAAGTCAGACAGGATGCGTTACGGGCTATAGGGAATTATGTTCTTTTCTGGTTGGCTTCTCTTCTTTGCAAGTCACTTAAAATAAATATTAAGAACGGCAAAGCAGTTGAACAGTTTCTTAAAGAGAAAAAAAGAATTGTTCTCGCATTCTGGCATGGTACAATGTTAATTCCCTGGTTCGTTCACAGGGATAAAAATTTTGCTGCTTTAGTTAGCAAAAGTAAAGACGGCGGATTACTTGAACGCGTGCTGAAGCCGTTGAATTATAAAGTTGTACGTGGCTCAAGTCATACAGGCGGAAGTGTTGCACTTGGTGTTCTTGTGGATCTTGCCCGCCACGAACGCTCTGTTGCAATAACTCCTGACGGTCCAAGAGGACCAGTTCATAAATTGAAAGCCGGTGCAGTGATTGCAGCCAAGCGTGCAAATGTTCCATTAGTTCTTTTAGGTGTTGGCTACCAAAAGAAAAGAGAGTTAAGCAGCTGGGATAAATTCCAGGTGCCTAAATTTTTCAGCAGGATAAATATAATTTATTCCGACCCGATAGTTATTGACCGGGATTTATCTTATGAGGAAACAACAAAATTAATTGAGACTTGTGAAAATAAGCTGAATGAATTACAGCGAGAGGCAGAAATTTTTTAATGGCTTTGTTAAGATTCATATTATTCCCTTTTGTTCCGCTTTACAGGTGGTTAATTGCACTTAGAAATATGTTGTTTAATAAAGGAGTATTTAAAACTACAGCGGTTGATGCAAAAGTTATTTCTGTTGGAAACATAGTGATGGGCGGTAGTGGAAAAACTCCCGCCGTTATTAATATAACCAGCATTCTCAAATCTGCCGGTTTAAATGTTGGAGTGTTAAGCCGCGGGTATGCAAGAAAGTCAAAAGGTTTTAAACTTGTTTCCGATGGCAAGGATATTAAATGCAACGTAACAGAATGCGGAGACGAAATTATTCTAACTGCAATGGAATGCAAAGTGCCCGCAGCAGCCTGCGAAAGCCGCGTTGAAGGTGCTAATAAATTAATCGATTCAACCGGTGTAAAAGCACTTGTTCTTGACGACGCTTTTCAGCACAGATGGATTAAGAGAGATATTGATATACTTATTTTTGACCAGTTGTTTTTAAATAAACCGGGCGGTATGGATCAGAATCTTATTCCAACCGGATTGATGAGAGAACCTTTTTCATCTGTTAACCGTGCCGATGCAATAATTATAAACAGGAAGTTCTCGGAGTTTTCTTTGCTGCCTTCAGTCCTTTTACCTTACTTTGAAGGTAAACACGTTTTCAACGGGTATTATAAAATTGTTGGAATATTTGATGTTAAGAACCACAAATTTTATGATGTAAACGAATTTAAAGGACAGAAGAGTTTGGTTGTAAGCGGAATTGCAAGACCGGCTTCGTTTATTAATGCTCTTAAGAAATGTGATATTGATGTTACCAATCAGCTTATTTTCAAGGATCATAAACATTATCACGATAAAGAGATTCAGCTTATAAGAAAACAATTTTACATGACTAATTCTCATTCGGTTTTAACCACAGCTAAAGATGCTGTTAAGCTAACAGAGTTTAGCAAAGAATTGGATGATATTGATATTTATTACCTGAAAATAGAACTCGCACTTGATAACAATGACGAGTTCGAAAAATTTATTTTAAATAAACTTGGCGTTTCAAATTAATTACGTCATATAAATTTTTTATTCATTAATCATTTGGAGGTTATATAATGGCTGACAAAAAAACAAAATTCGTCTATTACTTTGGCGGCGGTAAAGCCGATGGTAAAGCGGATATGAAAAACCTTCTCGGCGGTAAAGGCGCGAACCTTGCCGAGATGGCTAACATCGGATTACCTGTACCTGCAGGTTTTACAATTACAACAGAAGTCTGCACACACTACTACAAGAACAAACAAAAATGGCCTTTAGGTCTTGATGAACAAGTTGATGCTTCTTTAAAGAAAGTTGAAAAACAAATGGGAGCAGTTTTTGGTGATCCTAACAATCCGTTGCTTGTTTCTGTAAGAAGCGGTGCAAGAGCTTCTATGCCCGGTATGATGGAAACAATTCTGAACGTTGGATTAAATAACATTACACGCGAAGGTTTAATTAAAAAAACAAATAACCCTCGTTTCGTATACGATTCACAACGCCGCTTAATCCAGATGTACTCTGATGTAGTTATGGAAAAAGCAGCCGGTGTTGAGCCTGAAGAAGGCAAAGGAATCCGTCAGCAGCTTGAAGCTGAACTTCATAAAATGAAAGAAGAACGCGGTGCTAAAAGTGATACTGATTTAAGTGCAGATGATCTTAAAGAATTAATTGAAATTTACAAAGCAAAAGTTCAGGAAGTTCTCGGCAAACCCTTCCCTGAAAATGCAAAAGATCAGTTAAAAGGTGCTATAAATGCTGTATTCCAAAGCTGGAATGGCAGACGTGCAATTTCTTACAGAAGAATTGAAGGTATTCCTGATGAATGGGGTACTGCCGTTAACGTTCAATCAATGGTGTTTGGTAATATGGGCGAATCTTCAGCAACTGGTGTTGCCTTCACAAGAAATCCTGCAACAGGCGAAAATTATTTCTATGGTGAATGGTTAACTAATGCACAGGGCGAAGACGTAGTTGCAGGTATCAGAACTCCTAATCCAATTAACGAAGTTGGAAAGAGTGAACATACAGCTCACCTCGCATCACTTGAAACAGCAATGCCTGCTACTTACAAAGAACTTCATAAAATCCAGAGAAGTCTTGAAAAACATTATCACGATATGCTTGATATCGAGTTTACAATTCAGGAAGGTAATCTCTATATGCTTCAGTGCCGTGTTGGTAAGAGAAATGGTCCTTCTGCCGTTAAGATGGCAATTGATATGTACAAAGAAAAATTAATTACAAAGGAAGAAGCTGTAATGCGTGTTCAGCCTTCACAGCTTGATGAACTTCTTCATCCTATAATTGATCCTAAAGCAGAAGCACAGGTTGCACCTATTGCCAAAGGTTTGCCTGCTGGTCCTGGCGGCGCTGCAGGTCAGGTTGTGTTTACAGCTAACGATGCGGTTGCATGGGCAAAAGAAGGGAAGAAAGTTATTCTTGTAAGAGAAGAAACAAATCCGGAAGATATTGAAGGTATGAGAGCCGCACAGGCAATCTTAACCGCACGCGGTGGAATGACTTCTCACGCTGCATTAGTTGCACGCGGATGGGGCAAATGCTGTATAGTTGGCGCCGGCTTAATTAAAGTTAGCGTTGAAGATAAAACTTTTACTGTTGGTAATGTTGTTGTTAAAGAAGGTGACTGGGTAACATTGAACGGTAGCAAAGGAAATGTTTATCTGGGTGAACTTAACATGATTAAAGCTGCCGAAGAAAATCCTGACTTCCAGACATTCATGAAAATTTGTGACCAGGTAAGGAAACTTAAAGTAAGAACAAATGCAGATACTCCTGAAGATGCTGCAAAAGCCCGTGCTTTTGGTGCTGAAGGTATCGGTCTTTGCAGAACAGAACATATGTTCTACGGAAAGAACTCTGAACAACCATTATTCATTCTCCGTAAGATGATCCATTCAAAGAGTAAAGAAGAAAGAGTTGCTGCTCTTGCTGAATTATTCCCGTTTGTAATGAAAGACATAAAAGGAACATTGGAAGCAATGGACGGATACCCTGTTACATTCAGAACACTTGATCCGCCATTACATGAATTCGTTCCCACAAGAACAGACGAAAGAGAAAAATTAGCTGCAAGCCTTGGTATTTCTTTGGATGAATTAAATGAACGCGCTGATTCATTACACGAAAATAATCCGATGATGGGACACCGCGGTGTTCGTCTTGGAATTACTTATCCTGAAATTACCGAGATGCAGGTACGTGCTATTTTTGAAGCAACTGCTGAATTGTTAAAAGAAGGCAAGAAACCTTTCCCTGAAATAATGATTCCTGTTACCTGCCACGTAAATGAAATCAAACATCAGTATGATATTGTAAATAAAGTACACGGTGAAGTCTGCGCTAAATTCGGATTAAAGAAAATTGCTCACTTAACCGGAACAATGATTGAAATCCCGCGCGCTGCATTAACCGCAGATAAGATTGCTGAAGTTGCACAGTTCTTCTCATTCGGCACAAATGATTTAACACAAATGGGCTTCGGATTCTCACGTGATGATATCGGTGCTTTCTTACCTGAATATCTCGAACAGAAAATTCTTCCGGAAGATCCGTTCCAGTCAATCGATCAGGATGCTATTGGAAAGTTGATGGAAATTGCTGTTAAAGGCGGACGCGGAACAAGACCCGATCTTAAAATCGGTATTTGCGGCGAGCACGGCGGTGAACCTAAATCCGTTGAATTCTGCCACAAGATTGGTTTGAACTACGTTAGCTGTTCACCATTCAGAGTTCCGATTGCAAGATTAGCTGCTGCAAGAGCAATGGTTAACGAATTGAAAGCGGCACCGGTTAAAAAAGTAAAACCGGCCGTTAAAAAAGCTAAACCGGTTGCAAAGAAAAAA
>CAZIDB010000031.1:22374-29268 GCA_964537965.1 uncultured Melioribacter sp.
GGTTAAAAAAGTAAAACCGGCCGTTAAAAAAGCTAAACCGGTTGCAAAGAAAAAATAAATGATTCACAAAATCTAAGGTTAGAAAAGTAACTTTAGATTTTATTTCAATGTTGATTTAACTTCCTTTCCCCTTCTCCTCTTGTGAGAGGGGGAATATGGAAGTAAGAAAATAAAAATCGTGCGTAACATTAGTTACAAATTATAAGTAGGAGCGAAAATGAAACTATCTGATTTCAGATATAATTTGCCTAAAACATCAATCGCTAAACACCCGGCATCTAAAAGAGACCATTCAAAAATGATGGTGCTCAATAAAGAAAAGCAAACAATAGATACCAAAAAATTTGTTGACGTTCTGGATTTCATGGAAAAAGGAGATACACTTGTTATCAACGAAACTAAAGTTATCCAGGCTCGTTTGTTCGGTAAAAAAGAACGTACAAACGCAAAGATAGAAGTTTTTCTTTTACGTGAACTGAATAAAGACGAAGCTATATGGGATGTAATAGTGGATCCGGCAAGAAAAGTAAGAATAGGTAACAGAATTTATTTTAACGATAAACTATGGTGCGAAGTAATCGACAACACTACATCAAGAGGCAGAACTGTAAGATTTAATCAGCCGGGAAATATTTTTAAAGCAGTTGAGAAAATTGGATTGACTCCATTGCCTCCGTATATTAAACGTGATCCTGTTCCTGAGGATAAAGACGATTACCAGACAGTGTTCGCTAAAGTTGACGGCGCAGTTGCCGCACCAACAGCAGGTTTACACTTTACAACCGAACTGATGGATAAAATCAAGAAAAAAGGAATTAAGATTGCTCCTGTTCTTCTTCATATCGGGTTAGGTACTTTCAGACCTGTAGAAGTTGAAGATCTTACTAAGCATAAAATGGATTCCGAATTCTTTGAAATTTATCCCGAGTCAGCGGAAATAATTAATAAAACCATTACTTCCAAAGGAAAAGTTTTTGTGGTTGGCACAAGCTGTACACGCGCACTTGAAAGCAGTGTAACCGCAGAAGGATTTGTAAAACCTAACAGAGGATGGACAGATAAATTTATCTTTCCTCCTTATGAATTTAAAATTGCCGATGCATTAATAACCAACTTTCACGCACCGGAATCAACTTTAATCATGCTGGCTTCTGCATTTGCCGGGTATGATTTTCTTATTAAAGCATATAAGAAAGCAATGAAAGACGGCTATAGATTTTTAAGCTATGGCGATGCAATGCTTATTATTTAATTGAAGCAAACAAAAAGAAAAGAATTTGAATTGAAAACGTTTGCAATTATTCCTGCGGCTGGAAAAGGAAAAAGATTTGGTGAATCTTTACCTAAACAATTTCATCAAATAAAAGGTAAAGAAATACTTGTTTATACTTTAGAAATCTTTCAGGATTGTACTTTGGTTGATGAAATAGTTATTCCCACAAGGCCGGAATATTTTAAGCTTGTTTTTCAGCTTGCAGAAAAGTATAAAATTACAAAGCTAAAAGCAGTTATTGAAGGTGGCAGCGAAAGGCAGGATTCGGTTTATAATGCTGTTACCTCAATTGAAGCAGAGAAGAATGATTTAGTTATTGTTCACGATGCGGCACGTCCATTATTAACTGAAAAACTGCTTTCTGATGCTGTAAAAGCAGCAAAAAAATCCGATAATATATTAGTCGCGTTCAAGGGAAAAGATACTCTTGTGCGCAAAGAAAAAAATGTTCTTGATTATATTGACAGGGAAAATATTTATTACGTTCAGACTCCGCAAATTTTCAGGTACTATATTCTGAAAGGTTCTATGGAAAAGGCTTACAAAGAAAATTTTTACGGGACTGATGAATCAATGCTTGTTATTAAAGCAGGTTATAAAGTTGAAATTGTTGAAGGCCCGTTTAGTAATATCAAAATTACTACCCCTGAAGATTTGGAGTTTTTTGAAAAGTTTGTTCTTTAAGTTTGAACTGAGATATAATTATCCTGAATATATTCCTTGTATTTAAGTGTTCATATAAGTAAAATTGGTCTGCAAAAAATAAAAAGTTCATAGAGTTATAATGTATTTATTAGCAACTATAGTTATTCTTTCATATTTAATTGGCGCAATACCAACAAGTATTTTAATTACCCGGTGGGTAAAAGGTGTAGATATAAGAAACTACGGCAGCGGTAATGCCGGCGGCACAAATGTTTTCAGAGTTGTTGGCTGGAAATACGGAATTCTTACAATTATTCTTGATGCTCTCAAAGGAGCAATTGCAGTAATATTTATTGCCCGTTTGCATTACGGAAATATGCCTTTTGAAAACATAACTCCCTTTGACGATTTTACTCTCGTCCAGATTATTGCGGGTGTATCCGCAGTAATTGGACATATATGGACAATCTTTGCCGGATTCCGCGGCGGAAAAGGAATTGCAACAGCGCTTGGGTTTATGCTTACCTTATGTACAGTAGATATGCTGCTTGCTTTAGTCATTTTTTTGATTGTTGTTCTTGCTACTAAATATATCTCTCTCGGTTCAATACTGGCTGCGGTTTCTGTTCCTGTTATTCTCGTTGTTAGAGAAAATGTTTTTGGTGTGGATATTCCCGGCTATAATTTGATTTTACCTTTCACTATTGGAGTAGTTGGTTTGCTTATTTTTACACACAGAAAAAATGTGGCAAGATTAATAAAAGGAACGGAAAACAAAATTCATTTTTCCAAGAAGAAAAGTTCTGATTAAGTTTAATTTAAAAAGCAGGAATCATTTTCCTGCTTTTTGTTTCTGATAGTCTGGTTTTAATTACTGCACTAAGAACCCACAAACAAATTTTACTTCCAATACCATTTAATCTGTCAGATTCAAATATTATATTTCAAATAATAAAAAAAGTAAGAGTATGAGAATATCAGTATTAGGTGCAGGTGGCTGGGGAACAACACTGTCAATTTTGCTTCATAATAACGGACACAATGTTACACTGTGGGAAATTGACAAATCCTATGCGAAAAAATTAAATAAGGTTGGCGAAAACAAACTATATCTTCCCGGAATAGAAATCCCGGAAGGAATTGAGATAACTTCAGAACTTGATGAAGCAACGGAGAATAAAAATATTATCGTACTTGCAGTCCCGTCACAATTCCTGCGCAGCGTTGTAAAGAAAATAAAATTTTCTGAGATAAAGAACTCTATACTTGTTAGTGTTGCAAAAGGCATTGAAACAAAAACACTTTTAACAATGTCGCAAATGCTTAAGGATGTTTTCCCTAATATAAGTCAGGAGCAAATTGCGGCTTTATCCGGCCCAAGTCATGCCGAGGAAGTTAGCAGGAAAATCCCTACTGCTGTTGTATCTGCTTCTATTTATGGCGATACTTCCTCTACAGTTCAGGCTGCATTTATGAATTCTTATTTCAGAGTATATTCATCAACTGATGTTTCCGGTGTTGAACTTGGAGGCGCGGTTAAAAATGTAATTGCAATAGGTGCAGGTATAATTGACGGTGCTAAGTTTGGCGATAATACAAAAGCCGCAATTATGACACGTGGGATAACTGAAATTACACGGCTTGGTGTTGCAATGGGCGCACGATCTGAAACATTCTGGGGATTATCCGGAATGGGTGACCTGATTGTAACGTGTATGAGCAAGCATAGTCGTAACCGCTTTGTTGGTGAAAAGATTGGTGAAGGGAAAACTTTAAAGCAGATTTTAAAAGTAATGAATATGGTTGCCGAAGGAATTGATACCTGTAAATCTGTTAAGCTTCTTGCAGAAAAAAATGAGGTTGATACTCCGATTGTAAACGAAGTTTATAAAGTGTTATTTGAAGACAAGGACCCTGTACAGGCAACAACGGATTTAATGACACGGGAAATGAAATCCGAACATTAGAACTACCCGGATTTCTCTTTTCAACTAACCTTTCACTTCAGTAATCGCTTCACGTTTGGGCGAAGAGGGAATTTGATTCAATTCCCTTACAATTGCCGTGTAAACTTTTTTCCCCTGGACGCTAACTTGTGAAATTGAAACTTCTACATCAAACAACTGTCCATCGGACTTCAATCCTTTTAACATATTACGACTGACCATTTTCTTAATTGAAGTATTTTCATTTCCAAAATTCCTGATATGTTCTTTGTGTTTTCCCCTGTATTCAACTGGCAAAAGAATACCAATATCTTTTCCAATCATTTCTGCGGTACAATACCCAAAAACACTCTCCGCTGCTTTATTGTAACATATTATTCTTTGATCTTCATCTACAGAAATAATTGCATCCATAGCAGATTCAACAATTGCGTTCATTAGATCTTTATTTTCTTTAGATGCGGTTTCAAGTTTTTTTTGCTCTGTAATATCAACGCCCGAGCTTAATGTTCCGTTAATTTTTCCTGTTGAGTCAGTAAGAATAATATTTTCCCAATCTACTGTTCGAATGCTTCCGTCTTTAGTTACAATTTTATTTTCAAATTTTGCCAGTCCTTCCTTACTTCCTGAAACAAATTCAAGGAATTTTTCCTTTAAATTAACTTTAATATCTGACGGGATAAAATTATCAAACCAGTTTAAACCTATTGCTTCTTTTTCACTGTATCCCAAAATGTTACAGCCGCGGTTATTAATCTGAACAATATTTCCATCCGTATCAAGTACAAGCAAAATAACTCCGGCAATATCAAAATACTTTTGAGCTTTATCCTTTTCTTCTTGTAGCTTTTTTTCCCACACTGCATGCTCTGTAACATTTGTTATAGTAAGCAGTAAAGCATAGACTTTATCCCTCTCGTCCTTTAGTGGCGTAAGAGTCCAATCCCAATAATTTACACCTCTTTCCGGGAATAAAGGATTATAAAATGGTCTTGAATAATAACTGCAGGGCTCACCTGTTGCCACAGCTTCTTCAAATTTATCCTTAACATTCTCAAAAGGAACAAAATCGAAATAATTTTTGCCGGTATAGTAAGAGAATTCTCTTCCGTTAGCTGCCTGAAAAGCTTTATTTATTTTTATCACATTAAAATTTGTATCCATATAAACAAGCAGTGAATTGGTGTTATTAAAAATGGTATCAAGCAGCCGTGATGTCTCTTCTAATTTCTTCTCTCCTTTTTTTCTCTCGATAGAATATATAATCGATCTTATCAGCAGGTTATCATCAAAATGGCCTATCACAAGCAGATCCTGCGCGCCCTTCTCTGCAACTTTAATTGCGAGTTCTGCAGAAAGTAAATTAGACAATACAATTACGGGAATTTCAGGAAAGGTTTTTTTTAATATCGTTAATGTTTCAAGCCCATGGCTATCCGGTAATTCCAGATTTATGAGAATAATATCAATCGGTAAACTGCGAAGTTTGTCAAATCCTGATGCTAACTTAACACTATTATACAGTTCAAATTCGTTATGCCCGGATAGTTTTAACATATCGGAAATAATTCTTATGCTGCCCAGGCTATTTTCAATAAGCAATACTTTTCTTTTCTTCTTTTCCAAAGTGGCTCCTATTAAATTTGTTCTGTACTGCTTCAAGTACTTACAGGAAAAGCATAGATAATTTAAGATCTAAAAGATTTCTACTTACGGCTTAACATTATGGGTACGGTTAAAGTTCATTCCGGGTTTGATATTTCTTTATTCATCTTTTATTTTTACTTCAAATGAATAATGACAGTATAAAAATATTGTCCTCTCCGGTTATGTATCTGAAATCGGTTGGACCAAAACGGGCAGAATCCTTTGCCAAAATCGGGATTCATACCGTTAAAGACTTACTGTTTTATTTTCCTTCAAGGTATTTAGACAGATCAACAATGCTTGACAGCGGCAAGATTTATGAGTTTGTAATAAACAATTATGAAGGTGAAGTTACTATCCTTGGAAAAGTGATTGATAAGGAAATTATTCGATATGCACGAAAAGAAATTCTTAAAGTTCAGATGCGGGATAGTAAAGGATTTTTTGAATGCGTCTGGTTCCAGGGAGTTAAATACCTGAAAGACCTTTTCAATCCTGGTGATATTTTTGCCGTTGCAGGAAAACCCGTATTAACTAAATACGGTCATCTTGAATTTGTTCATCCTGATTTAGACAGGATAACCGAAACCGAATCCAACCAGTTTTTAAACACCGGTAAAATTATTCCCGTCTATAGAATTTCAAAAGAACTGAAAGCATCTAACCTGGGCGACCTAAGTTTAAGAAGAATAATTAACTCCGCAGTTGAAAAATATTCAGCTCACCTGCAGGAAACTCTGCCGGAAGAAATTATTAGCATGCATAACCTGATGCCGATAATTAAAACCGTCAGGAATCTGCATTATCCATCTGATATGCAAACACTTAATAATGCATTGCACAGGTTGAAATTTGAAGAAATCTTTTATCTTGAAATTCTTATTGTTTTACGAAAACAAAATTATCAAACCAAACGCATAGGCAATTCATTTACAATCAAAACAAATCTCGTCTCAAGGTTTCTAAAATCACTTCCGTTCGAACTGACCAAAGCGCAGCTAAAGGTTCTTGGTGAAATCAGAAGAGATATGGAAAGCACTAAACCAATGAACCGGCTTTTGCAGGGCGATGTAGGCAGCGGCAAAACTATTGTTGCATTAATTGCAATGCTTATTTCTAAAGATAATGGATTTCAGTCTGCCCTTATGGTTCCAACTGAGGTTCTGGCAATGCAACATTTTAATAACATCAGCAGGTTAGTTAAATCTTTCGGAATAAAGACAGCACTTTTAATTGGCGGACAAAAAAAATCGGAACGAAATGTAATTTTAAAAATGCTCGCCTCAGGTGAACTGGATTTTATAATCGGTACGCATGCCCTCTTCGAGGAGAATGTTGAATTTAATAATCTCGGTTTTGTAATTATAGACGAGCAGCATCGTT
>CAZIDB010000032.1:0-29236 GCA_964537965.1 uncultured Melioribacter sp.
CTGGAAATATATTTCGGTACTATTTCGTGTAAAGGACTTGAGACAGTTCCCGGGATGTAAGAGGTCTCAGGTAAGGTTGAGGATAATTTTCCATCAACAAAATCAGTTATTCTTTGAGCCGGTGCAACCTGTGTTCTGCCGCCGGCGTTGTACGCAATTTGCTCAAAATGTTTCTGAAGTTCTAATCCTGCAAGCGCTTTAAGATGATTAAATTTTTTCCAATTGTCTTCGGTTATTGTAACAACCAAACCTGCATTTGCAAATTGAGAATCTCTCCTGCTTACAGACATTCCGTTTAACACAAGTTCATCCTGAGAAGTTGAAGCAGGGACAATTATTCCGCCCGGACACATACAGAAAGAAAAAACTCCTTTATCCCCTACCTGGCATGCAAGGTTATAACTTGATGCAGGAAGAAATTCATCACGATTAGGTGAATGATACTGAATGCTGTCTATAAGTTTTTGCGGATGTTCAATTCTTACACCCATTGCAAATGCCTTAGCTTCAATTTTAATATTTCTTTTTTCAAGAAGATAATAAATATCCCTTGCAGAATGACCTGTTGCCAATATCACTGCTTCGGCAGGAAATTCATTTTGTTCATTAACAATCACACCTGAAATTTTATCTTCCTTAAGAATAAAATCCGTTACTTTAGAATTGAAATGGATTTCACCTCCGTAATGCAGAATTGTTTCTCTTATTGCCTGAACAACTTTTGGAAGTTTATTAGAGCCGATATGGGGATGAGCATCAATCAGAATATCTTCGTCCGCGCCATGCTGTACAAACAAGTTCAGGATATTTCTAACGTTTCCGCGTTTTGTGGATCTTGTATAAAGTTTACCGTCGCTATATGTTCCTGCACCACCTTCACCAAAGCAATAATTTGAATCCGGATTTACAATGTTGTTTTGCTGTATATCTCTTAAATCTCTTCTTCTGCTTTGAACATCTTTCCCTCTCTCAAAAATTACCGGCTTAAATCCAAGTTGAATTAATTTAATTGCGGCAAACAAGCCGCCCGGACCTGCTCCCACTATTATTATTTTTTTATTATCGTCCACATGCCGGTAAATAATTTTTTCTTTTGGTTGAGGAGATTCATTTACAAAAACATTTACCAGCAGCTTAAAGCGTGGCTTGCTTCCTCTTGCATCAATTGAGCGCCTGACAGGAACAACTGCTTTTATTTCTTCAGGATTTACTTTGGAAACAGAAGAAGCAATCTTCTTAATAAGTTCTTTATCGAAAGCCTGTTTTGGCAGTAACGTAAGTTCAACTTGTTTTATCATTTTATAGTCCTCTGTCTATGAGGAAAAAATTATTTGATTCATTCCGAATAGCTTAATGAAAATACTTCAATTGAATAGCCATCCGAAAATAATATTTAGCCAATATTAAAATGTTCCCTTTATTCTTCCGCCGTCTACCTGGATTGTTGTACCGGTTATATAAGAAGCCTGTTCAGATGCAAGGAATGCTACGATAGCAGCAATCTCATCAGGGCGACCAAGTCTGCAAAGCGGCACTTCTTTAGCCATTTCCGCTAAAATATGTTCATGGGATTCGCCGGTTTGCTTTGCCTTATTTTTTGCAAGTTCATAAATCCTGTTGGTTAATGTATAACCCGGCGCTACATTGTTAACAGTAATGTTAAACTTACCCAGTTCGTTACTAAGTGTTTTTGCCCAGCCGATTATTCCTGCCCTAAGAGAATTTGATAACATCAGGTTGTCAACAGGCTGCTTAACTGCAAGAGATGTAATATTTATGATCCTTCCCCAGTGTCTTTCTTTCATAACAGGAACAACTCTTCTTGTAAATCTTACGGAACTTAAAATTATTTGTTCAAAAGCTGACTGCCAGTCTTCATCTGTAAGTGAATCAAAAAGACCTGTTACTGGTCCACCGCAATTATTAACAAGTATATCAATGCTTCCCAGAGTTTTTTCGACAACATTAATTGTTCTGTTTATTTCACTTTCGTCGTTAATATCGCAAACAGCCCATACAGGTTCAACGTTGTATAATTTTTTTATTTCATCGGAAGTATTGATTAGCTGTTCTTTATTGCGTGAGCAGATAGCAACAGAGCAGCCTTCATTAATGAGCATTTCTGCTACTGCTCTTCCAATACCAAGGCTTGATGCTGTAACTAATGCTGTTTTACCCTTTATCTTAAAATCCATTTCAACCTCGTTTAAATAACCACTCCCCGAAAATACAAAATTCCATTCTGAGATTACACTTCAATTTTATGTCCGTTTAATTTTTTAATCTATCGCCTTAATTCTGAAATAAGCTGGTTGCTTCGATATACCCGAATAAATTCGGTTTACTCAGCAACCTTGCTTCTCGGTACTCCAGGCAAATGCCGGATACTCATAAACTATGTTTCAATTATGTTTTAGCTAAATCTTTTTTTTACGATGCCGGAGGCATCGAATGATGATAGAATAATAAATGAAAAAAATATGTTCGACCCCGGCTGGGGTCGTATGTTTTCTTTAATATGATTTATTCTATAAATGTGTCATCCCTTCGGGATGAAGTTATACTGGATACTTGATACTGGATGCGGTTGATTCGGTACACCCGAATAAATTCGGTTTACTCAGCAACCGGGTGAAAAAAAATTGTAACATGAAGCGTTAGCTTCGTGAATTTATATTTATAATAGCTGCTTTATTTCTGGTAACATAGTAGTCGAAACTTTGCTTCGACTTACAAACTCTTGCTCTGTCTTTTTTAATAAAAGCCAAACGTACAGTTCCTTGAATTTTAACTAATAAAATAAAATTCCCCTTTTACTTTTCATTTAATATATTTCGGCAAACAATGATTGCTAATTTAATTGTAAGGTAAAAAAATGAAAAGATATTTAGTTACTCCGTTGGTGCTCGTTTTTATTTTCATTATATCATTCGCTTTACAAGCTCAGCCTAACAAACTAAATCTGATGCCTGTCCCTGACAAGATCTCAGTTGATGGCGGGTATTTCAAACTTCAGAAAGATTTTTCAATCAGCATAAAAGGAAATCCTGACGAAAGATTATTTTCATATACCACAAGAGTATTAAGAAGACTATCCGACAGAACAGGATTATTTTTTCCGCAGGACGTTTTAACAAAGGATAACACAATTAATAATGATGAATTTACAATTAACTGTAAAAGACCCGGCAAAATTGTTTTAGGTGAAGATGAATCATATGATCTATTAGTTTCATCCGGCAAAATTGAATTGAATGCAGAAACCGATCTTGGAGCGATGAAAGGATTGGAAACACTGCTGCAGCTTCTTGATATTCAAAATGGAGGCTATGTTTTTCCAAATGTTACAATTAACGATAAACCTCGTTTTCCGTGGCGCGGATTAATGATTGATGCAAGCCGTCATTTTGAACCTGTAGAAGTAATTAAAAGAAATCTTGATGCAATGGCTTCCGTAAAGATGAATGTTTTTCACTGGCATTTAAGTGATGATCAGGGTGTTCGTGTTGAAAGTAAAGTTTTTCCGCAGATTCAAAAACTTTGTTCTGATGGATTGTACTACTCGCAGGAACAAATTAAAGATGTTATTCAGTATGCTGCAGACAGAGGCATAAGAGTTTATCCCGAATTCGATATACCGGGTCACTCTACTGCATGGTTTGTTGCATTTCCAGAACTTGCAAGCGCTCCGGGACCATATAAAATAGAACGCAACTGGGGCGTGTTTGATCCTACTTTTAACCCAACAATTGAACAGACATATGAATTCTTCGATAAGTTGTTTGCAGAATGGACAAAACTTTTTCCCGATGAATATTTTCATATCGGTGGTGATGAGAATAGCGGTAAACAGTGGAATGAGAATAAAGATATTCAGGAATTCATGAAGAAGAATAATATTAAAGATAATCATGCTCTCCAGGCATACTTCAATAATAAACTTTTAAAGATACTTACCAAGAACAATAAGAAAATGATCGGCTGGGATGAAATTCTGCATCCGCAAATGCCCACAAATATAGTCATTCAATCCTGGCGCGGAACAACCGCTTTGGTTGAGGCTGCTAAGAAAGGTTATATGGGAATTTTGTCAAATGGTTATTACATTGATTTAATTCAACCTGCAGAATTCCATTACCTTAACGATCCGGTACCTCAGGGTTCCGGATTGAACGAAGCAGAATTGAAACGCATTCTGGGCGGAGAAACAACCCAGTGGGGTGAACTTGTTACTCCTGATAATATTGATTCCAGATTATGGCCAAGAGCTGCTGCTATTGCAGAGCGATTCTGGTCTCCACAGAATGTAAAAGACGTTGATGATATGTACCGCAGACTTGATGTAATCAACTTCAGACTTGAAGAGCTTGGAATTACAAATACTAAAAACCAGGAAATGATGCTTAGAAGATTGACTAACAATCTTGAAACAAAATCTCTTAAAACTTTAGTAGATGTAATTGAACCGGTAAAAATTTATACAAGACATTCACAGGGAGTTAAGTATCAGCAGCATTCACCATACTCAAGAGTAGTAGATGCAACTCAGCCGGAGTCCAATATAGCAAGAAGGTTTAGAAAAACTACGGATAAATTTATTCAGAACAAGGACAGTAAAGCAGCAGATGAATTGAAAGCCTGTTTAAGCAAATGGAAAGAGAATCACGAAAAATTACTTAAGCTTATTAATGCCTCTCCTATTCTGAAAGAGATTGAACCGTTATCTGCAAACCTTGCAAATATTTCTGAAACCGGCTTGGAAGCAATTTCATTAATATTATCATCAAAGAAAGCAGACGAAAACTGGTTGACAAAAAATAGCAGCATACTGGAAGAAGCTAAAAATCCTTACGGACAAACAGAAATTATGATTACAAGCGCCATAGAAAAATTAATTAACGCTGTAAGATAAAATGAAAAAACTTGTCATTATTTTTCTGTTTGCGGTTGGTTATATAAGCGGGCAGGATTATCGACAATTCAGAATTCTTGTTGATAGTCTTGCAGGTTTAGATTTGTTTACTAACAGTTCCTGGAGCCTGTATGCCGAAGATATTGATAATAACAAAACTATAATTGACTTAGAAAGCAACCGGGCTCTTGCTCCGGCATCCTGCCAAAAACTTATAACTACTTCTGCGGGCTTTAGTCTGCTTGGGAAGAATTATAAGTATGAAACTAAAATCTATTATTCAGGAAAGATTGATAATAACGGAACACTAAAAGGAGATATTCACATCGTTGGAAGTGGTGATCCTACACTTGGTTCAGGCTTAAGAGATGATTGGATAAAGTTAGATGGACTGATGGCCATTTGGGTAAAAGCTTTAAAAGAAAAAGGTATAAAAAAAATTGAAGGCTCCGTCCTGGCAAATGATTTATACTTTGATGACGCTTCTGTTCCCGATAATTGGTTCTGGGTTGATATTGGAAATTATTACGGTACAGGCACAAATGGCTTAACTATAAACAACAATCTTTATTATCTCTACTTTAAACCGGCGGATTCTGTTGGCGGCAAGGCAGAAGTATTACGGACAGATCCTGAAATTCCCGGACTTACATTTAATAATTTTATGCTTACAGGTGAAAAAGGTTCGGGTGATAACGGATATATATATTGTGCACCGGGACAGTTTAATGCAACCTTAAGAGGTACAATTCCGGCAGGTGTAAAAGAGTTTTCAATTAAAGGTTCAATTCCTGATCCCGCTCTGTTTGCCGCTCAATATTTAACTAAGAAGTTATCAATAAACGGAATAAAGATAACCGGGGCTCCTAATAAAATCTATTTCCCGGTTCAATATGATGAAGAGAATAAAATTATTTCTACAATTTCTCCTGCGCTCAAGGATATAATTTTTGTAATCAATAAAAGAAGCAACAATATATTTACTGAACAGCTTCTTAAAACTATTGCCAAAGTTAAAACCGGAACCGGGAGTTTTGAGAAAGGGATCCAATCTGTCATGGATTTTTTAAATACTAATAATCTGCCGACAGCCGGTGTAAATTTATCAGACGGATGCGGTTTATCCCATGCAAATACTGTTACTGCAAAGCTATTGGTAAAATTACTTGGCTTTAATTATAAGCAGGATTATTTCCCCGAGTTTTATAATTCGCTTGGAATAGCGGGCGATAAAAATGATTTTGGTTACTTTGGTAAATATGGTGAGAATACTATTATTGCTAACAATGCACGAATTAAAGATGGCTATATTCAAAATGTAAGAAGCCATACCGGTTATATAAAATCAAAAAGCGGTAAGATGATTGCTTTCTCTTTTATTGCTAACAATTATAATGGATCATCAAGGTTAGTGGATGATGCACACTTAAAACTTCTAATTGAACTTGCAAACCTTGAATGAAAAACTTTAATTGCAATAATACTGTAAGATCATTCACCAAATCCCTCAGGCAGAAAAATATTTTAGTTAAGTTGCTTTTGGGAGTTTGCTTTTTTTTTATTTTAGGATTTACTCCTGAAGGTACGATACGAATCTTTCTTGTAGGCGATTCAACAATGGCAAATAAACCTATTGTTGATAACCCCGAGCATGGCTGGGGACAAATGTTTCCGGATTTCTTTGATGGCGGAGTACAGATATTTAATCATGCTAAGAATGGCAGAAGCACAAAAAATTTTATTTCACAGGGAAGATGGAATGTAGTCTTCAACCAATTAAAACCGGGCGACTATGTGTTTATTCAATTTGGGCATAACGATGCTAAAAAGGAAGATACTTTACGATTCGCTTTACCACGCCCCGATTATAAAAACAACCTGAAAAAATTTATTAGAGAAGCCCGTCAAAAACAAGCCATACCCGTCTTGCTTACATCAATTACAAGAAGAGATTTTGACAAGGACGGAAGAATAAAAGCAACACACGGCGAATACCCTGAAGTGATGAAAGAAGTTGCGAAGGAAGAAAATGTGCCTTTGATTGATATGTTTGAAAAGACTAAAAATTTTATCGATCAACTTGGAGATGAAGAATCCAAACAATTTTATCTTGCCGGAGTTAAACAAAATGAATTCCGTCTTTGGAATGGTAAAAAGGATGATACGCATTTTACACGACCAGGTGCAGTTAAAATGGCTTCACTTGTTGCAGAAGGAATTAGAGAGCTTAAGCTACCGTTAGCAGATAAATTAATTAAACAACAATTGCCGGACTTAATTGGTGCCGGTAAAGTTGTTGGTCTTGATTACACTTTAAATGATGACTGGAAATACAAAAAAGATTCTTCAAGAATTTATCAGCATTATGTTTGGGAGGATTCTTCTGAGTCTGGATTTGCACACCTTGGAAACATAATTGACAGGTTAGGTGCGGACCTTGATACTTTACAACAACTTCCAGCCGAATCAATCTTAAACCGGCTAAGTATTTATATTATGGTTAATCCTGCAAAACATAAATTAGATAAAAATAGTAATGAATATGTGGATGCGGTTGAGAAAATTAATTCCTGGGTAAAGAAAGGTGGAATTCTTATTCTAATGGAAAATGATGAAGGGAAATCTGAATGCACTTTTTTTACAAGCCTGGCAAAAAACTTTGGAATTGAATTTATTGGAAAGGGATTTAATAAGAAAAATACTTCCGAAACTATATCAGGCAAAAATTTACATCAGCATAAAATTTTTAACGATGTTGACAAATTGATTGCAACAAACGTGAGTACTCTAAGGATAAGTGAGCAGTATGAATCAATTCTCGAAAATAATGGTAAGCTTATTATGGCTTCTGTAAATGTTGGTGAAGGTCTTGTTCTGGCAATCAGTAATTCCTGGTTATTAAACAGGTATATGGATCCACAGCAACTTTGTTCCGGTAATGGAAACATAAAAGCAGCTAAAAATCTTTTTGCATGGCTCCTTACTAACTCAAAACTTCCTTTAAATAAATAATATTATGAAATGATTGCTACAGGATGTGATTAAATGTTAGATTCAGTTTTATTCTATCCTTTACTTTTTCTTGTTGGAATAGTAGCCGGAACAATTGATTCAATTGCCGGAGGAGGAGGATTAATAACTCTTCCATCATTACTTGCAATTGGTTTGCCGCCGCATATCGCTTTAGGTACAAATAAATTCCAGTCAACTTTCGGAAGCTTTACCGCATCATTTTATTATTATAAACATGGGCAGGTTGATTTAAAGGATTCAATCCCCGGAATACTTTACACTTTATTTGGAACAGTGATTGGTACTTTCTGTGTGCAATTGATAAGTAAGGTTTTTTTAAGCTACTTAATTCCAATCCTTCTTATCTGCATTATTCTTTACACATTATTCACTCCAAAACTAGGAGACTTAGATAGAAAACCAAAGCTATCCCGCAAACCATTTTATATTATCTTTGGATTAGCGCTTGGTTTTTATGATGGATTTTTTGGCCCGGGTACAGGTTCATTCTGGGCAATGGCTTTTGTAATAGGACTTGGATTCAACTTAACCAAGGCTACCGGTTATACAAAAGTTATGAACTTCACAAGTAATATTACTTCTCTATTAGTTTTTACAATTGGCGGTAATGTTGTTTTATCAGCCGGAATTGTAATGGGTGTTGGTGAAATAATCGGGGCAAAGATTGGTTCTGGTTTAGTAATAAGGAAAGGAGCAAAGTTTATCCGCCCGGTTTTTATAACTATTGTAACTCTTACGATTCTGAAAATTTTATATGACAGGTTTATCTGAAATTATAAACCGACTGTTCCAATGACAGTAATCAATGAGGATCGCCAAAAATACTTTTAAAGTCCTTTTATCATACCTGGGGTGAAAAAGAATACGGTAAAATCCGATAATAAAACAGAGACAAATCAATTCAGCTAAAAAAGAGGGTAAATTGTATTTCTATCAGAGCTGTCTTTTTGATTCGTGTGGATATAATAAGGGCAAACCATGAGTCTTAAGAATCTGTTTGTAGCATTCTTTGCGATGATTATTGCCTTCCTGTGTATTCTGGGTATTTTTTCCTTTTTAATGTTTCAAAATCAAAAAGAAGTAAAGAAAAGCCTGGGTAGCCGATTAACTTCATATGAAATTGCAAACGAGCTAAAACAAAATTCAGAAGATTTAACTCACTATTGCCGTACCTTTATTGAAACCGGCGATTCTAAATGGGAAAAGAAATTCCATGAAGTTCTTGATATAAGAATCGGAAAAGCACCCAGACCAAACGGAAGATTTATTTCATTTCAGGATAGCATTCGTAAATTCGATTTTACTGAGACTGAATTTGAAAAACTGAGAATTGCTGAAAAATATTCCAACAATTTAGCAAGGACAGAGCTTATTGCTATAAATGCTGCTAAAGGTTTATATGAAGATAAAAACGGGGATTTTTCAATAAGAAGAAATCCTAACCTGGCATTCGCCCGCGATATTGTGTTTAATGAAAAATTCCACGCCGATAAAAATAAAATTTTGAGTTCAATCGACGACTTCATCGTTTTAGAAAACCAGAGTAATGTAAATAAAACTGAATCCTATGATAAAATAAACCACAACCTTCTTTATTCAATAATCGGTGCAATAATAATTGTGTCGATGATGGCAATTATTTCATTCTTTCTGTTAAAAGAAAAAATAATTATACAAATAAATGAATTGAGGCAGGCCTACACAAAAATCGGCGAAAGCGAAACGCGATTCAGAATGTTCATGGACCAAATGCCCGGTCTTGCTTTTATTAAAGATAACAACAGAAGAGTTGTATTCACAAATAAAGGATTCAATACTTACCTGAAAATAAATCCCGCATCTATATTACAAAAATCTGCTGTAGAAATTTTTCCATCCGAATTCGCTGATAAAATTGATAAAGATGATCAGAGAATTCTGCATACGGGAAATAAAGAAATTATCGAAGAACATTTTGCAGACCGCGACTGGATGACATATAAGTTCACATTACCAGACTCAAACAACAAACCATTGTTAGGTGGATTTAGTGTGGATATTACCGATAGAAAAAAAGTAGAGGAAAATTTCAGAAAACTATCGGTTGCTGTAGAGCAAAGCCCGGTATCAATTATTATAACCGATACCTCTGGTAATATAGAATATGTAAATAAAAAATTCACAGAGTTAACCGGTTATTCCTTTAACGAGGTTATTGGTAGAAGGCCAAATATTTTAAAGTCCGGTAGAATGGAAAAAGAAGGTTATGAGCAGCTTTGGAAAATAATTAGCTTGGGTCAGACGTGGCAAGGAGAATTTTGTAACCGGAAGAAAAACGGTGAGATATACTGGGAGTCAGCTACAATTTCTCCGCTCTATAATGATGCCGGAAAAATAAGCCATTATATTGCTGTAAAGGAGGATATAACCGGGCAGAAATATTTTAAAGAGTTGTTAATCCAGCATACTCAAAACCAGAACCGGCTGATTAGCCTGTTACAGAGCAATGTTGAATCTCCAAGAAAATTTCTTAAGATGGCTTTAGATGAAATTATTGATTTAACAGGAAGCAGACTTGGATTCATTTATGATTATGAAGAATTAAACCAGGAGTTCCATTTAAACCTAAGCAGTGTTGAAAACATAAATTGTGAAACTGAAAACAGCTTTCTTGAAATTTTCTGTTTAGATAAATCGGTTATTTTCGATGAATTAATAACAAAGCGAAAAGAAATTATTGTAAATAATTATCCCGGCAACATACCTGCGCTTAAAACAAAGAATGAAGAAACAATTGAATTAAAAAATCTTCTTGCTATTCCTATTTTCCATAAAAGCCGCATTGTGGCTGTTGTTTGCATAACTAACAAGCAAAATGATTATGAGCAATCTGATATTACGCAGCTTCAGTTATTCATGGGTTCTATTTGGGAAAGGTACGTCTCACTCAACTCCGAAGCATTATTAAGGGAGAGCGAGAATAAATTCAGGACAGTATTTGAACGATCGAAAGATGCTATGTTAATTCATGACGGAATTAGAATTTTAGATTGTAATGAAGCTGTAGTTAAAATGTTCGGAGCGGATTCCAAGGTACAACTTCTTCAGAATTCACTTCTTCAATTGTCTTCTGAGGTTCAGCAAGACGGCCTGACTTCTGTTGAAAAATCAGATTCATTAAACAAGGACGCTTATAGACTTAAAGCCATGGAAATAGAATGGCTGTTTAAAAGATTAAATGGCGAAGAATTCCCCGTTGAAGTAATAATCACTTTACTTGAAATCCACCACCGGGAAGTTTTCTTTACTGTACTTAGAGATATAACTGCACGTAAAAAAGCAGAAGAGGTTTCCCGTAAACTTACTCTCGCCGTCGATCAGAACCCTGCTTCAATTGTTATTACCAACACCGATGGGATTATTGAATATGTTAATCCTAAATTCTCAGAAATAACAGGTTATTCATTTGATGAAGCAATTGGACAAAAACCAAGCATTCTTAAAACAGGTGAAAAAACTAGCGAAGAGTACAAGCAACTTTGGGAAAGTATAGGTGCCGGTCTTGAATGGCGCGGAGAATTCTGTAATAAAAAGAAAAACGGCGAGCTTTACTGGGAAGCTGCTTCAATCTCACCAATCTTTAATAACCAGGGCAAGATAACTCATTACGTTGCAATTAAAGAAGATATTACTGAAAAGAAGCAAACCGAACAGGCGCTTCAATACGAACGAAAACTTTTAAGAACGCTTATTGATAATATCCCGGATTTAATCTATTCGAAAGATATTTATGCACGCAAAACACTTGCAAACTTAGCCGACATTAAACTAATGGGATTAACTTCCGAGTCTGAAGCTATTGGTAAAGATGATTATGCTTTTTATCCAAAAGAGCGGGCAGAAGAATTTGTTGCAGAAGATATGAAAGTAATTGAATCCGGCGAACCCGCTCTTAACACAGAAGGTTGGCATATAAACGATCAGGGTCAAAGCCGCTATTACGTTACAAGTAAATATCCTTTACGGGATGATAAAGAACAAATTATAGGGTTGGTAGGAATTGGACGAGACATTACGGATAGAAAACTAAAAGAAGTGGAACTTGAAAAACAGCTTACCATTCAGACAAACCTTGTTGCATTATTAAGAAAAGATGCTGATAGTTCTATTCATTTCCTGGATGAAGTTTTAGAGGTTGCTCTTAATATAACTGAAAGCAAACTTGGCTACATATACTATTACAATGAAGCAACCAACGAGTTTACTCTGAACACCTGGTCTAAGGAAGTAATGAATGAATGTTCTATTTTAGAACCACGCACAATTTATCAACTTGAAAAAACAGGAATTTGGGGAGAGGCGGTAAGACAAAGAAAAGAAATAATTATTAACAATTTTACTGAAGATAACCCTCTCAAAAAAGGATATCCTAACGGACACGTTCATTTATTGAAATTTTTAACCATACCTATTTTTCAGAAAGATCAGATTGTAGCTGTTGTTGGTGTGGCTAATAAAGCAACTAACTACGACCAGGTTGATGTAAACAACCTGCATATATTAATGAGTTCAATCTGGGCTAAAGTAGATAACATTAAAACCGAAGCCGATCTGAAGGAAAGAGAAACACAATTAAGAACGCTTGGAGATAATTTACCAAATGGTTACACATACCAGTACTTATATGATGCTGACGGAAACTCACGGTTTACTTATGTAAGCGCAGGAATATACCGGACTAACGGACTTTCACCCGAAGAAGTTATAAATGATATTGATTTATTTTATAACCAGATTCCCGAACACTATAAAAAATTAATCAACGAGACAGAGAGAAAATCAGTAGTAAACTTTTCAGTATTTAATATTGAGATAGAAGCCTTTGTAAAAGATAATGTTAAGAAGTGGTTCAGTTTGAATTCTACACCGCGAAGGCTCGCCAATGGAAAAATAATTTTTGACGGATGGGTAATTGATATAACAAAAAGAAAACGCGCTGAAGAAGCCCTGCGTGAAAGCGAAGAAAAATACAGAACAGTTATTAATAATATTCATGATGTCTTTTACAGAACAGATACGGCTGGAAATTTTTCATTCCTCAGCTTGTCCATATTAAAAGTATTAGATTATGATAGCCTTGATGAATTATTGGGAAAACCAGCTACGATTATTTGGGCTTACCCCGAAAAACGTGAGGATATGATCAGTAAAATAAAACTTGATGGTTACGTAAAAGATTATGAGGTAGTTCTAAAGAAAAAGAACGGTATACAAATTTATGTCTCCGTTAGCAGCGCGGCTGTTTTTAATAACGAAGGTAATTATAAGGGAATTGAAGGAATCTTCAGGGATATTACCGGAAGGAAAAAAATAGAAGAAGCATTACAGGTAAGCGAAACGAATCTTCGTGAAGCCCAGGCAATTGCTCACGTTGGCAGTTGGGAGGTTGATCTTGTAACTAATACAATTTCAGGTTCCGAAGAAGCTGCCCGTATTTACGGGTTTGAACCTCTTGGACGTAAGCTTCCTTTAACATTAATTCAGCAAGCGGTAGTTGAGCAATACAGAGAAAGATTAGATGAGATATTAAAAGGATTAATTAAAAATAAGAGCGTGTATGATGAGATGTACCAGATCAGGAGAAAAAACGACGGCGAACTGAGGTGGATTCACTCCATTGCAGAAAGAATTGATGATGAATCCGGAAAGCCAATAAAAATTGCAGGATCAATACAGGATATTACAGACTGGAAGAATACTGAAATTGCATTACGCGAATCTGAAAACAAATTCCAATCAATTTTTATGAACAGTTTGGTTGCTACTGCAATTACATCACTGGAAACACATAAGTACATTGAGGTTAATGATACATTTTGCAGGCAGACCGGTTTTACACGAGAGGAAGTTATTGGTCATACTGCTACTGAAATTAACATCTATTTTAATATTGAAGACCAGGTAAAAATCTCTGAAGAGATTAAAAAGAACGGTTATGTAACAGGTACTGAAGTAAAATTTTATAATAAAAAAGGTGAAGTAAGATCATGTATCTTTTCAGGCAGCATATTGAAATTATCAGGTGCGTTTTATTTACTTTCAACTGTTGTAGATTTTACTGACCGTAAACTTATGGAAGAAGCTTTAAAGGAAAGCGAAACAACTTTAAGAGAACTGAATGCTACTAAAGATAAATTCTTTTCAATTATTGCGCACGATTTAAGAAGCCCATTCCATGCTTTACTTGGCTTTTCCCAGATTCTTACAACTGACTACCATACATTGTCTGAAAATGACAGAATATCATTCATAAAGAATATCAGTGATTTAGTAAGAAATACTTACAAACTTGTTGAAAACCTTTTAGAATGGTCAAGAATTCAAACCGGAAAAATGGAATATAAACCGGAATTATTTAATCTAGTTTTAGAATTCTACCAGTCGCTTGGATTGTTAAAACAATTGGCATTAAATAAAAACCTGGAGTTTAGTTATTCGATTGATCAATCCTATAAAATCTTTGCCGATAAAAACATGCTTCTGACAATCATAAGAAATATTGTTTCCAATTCCATTAAGTTTACAAAACCGGGCGGTAAAATAACTCTTGATGTAAAAAGCGATGAAGATCATTTTATTTTTTCAGTTACAGATAACGGTGTAGGTATAAAGAAGGAAAATTTATCAAGATTATTTTCACTTGATAATAACCTGAGCACAAAGGGAACCAACAATGAAATCGGTACCGGTTTAGGTTTAATTCTTTGTAAAGAAATGATTGAAAAACATAATGGTAAAATATGGGTGGAAAGTACGGAAGGTAAAGGAACGACTTTTTATTTTACTATTCCTTTCTCACCGGAAAGCTGAAACAGAGACCCCAACCTCATTTGCCCATTCTTTAATGAAATAATTTTTCTTGAATAGGTTTTTATTTTTCTATAAGTTGAGCGTATTCCAAAAATGGCTTGCTTAAAGAATTTTTTTTACAGAACCTGAAAGAAGAGGGATATATGAAACTAAATACAAGGTTATTTTTTTCATTGGTTGCTGCCCTGCTTTTAATTAATATCCTTAGTGCACAGGAAATTAAAGTGAAGGTAGGTGAAGTGAAGGATTCGCGGACTACCGGTGAATTCTTTGCCGAATTAGAAGTCCAGTTAATCTTTATTGGTGATATATTAGAAAACGCCAAAAGTTTAAAATGCATTTTAAATACAGCCGTAGACGAAACAGAGCGGGATTTAATTAAGGATTCTGAACGCGTATCTGAGTTTACGGATATCAATGCAGATTCTCCCGGAAGAACAACGATTCCCGTTAAACTAAAAAACCCTTCGCGTAAATCAATGACTGTTAAAGAAATATCCGGTGAAGTTGAAATATATAATCCGAAGAAAGATGCAAATTCTATAGTTACTGTAAAGAACTTTGCAAAATCATCTGGGAAAGAATTGAGTGAAAAAGTACTTAAAGATTCAGACATTCATATTTCCGTTCTAACGGCTGATCAATACCAGGAAATAAGCGAAAAGAAAAAAGCAGATGTAGATACATCAGGATTGCTCGGGCAAATGATTAATGCATTGGCTGGTATGTTCGGAAATATGAGTTCAACTAATCCGAACAACATTATTCTTAAAGTTGTTGATGTAAACGGCAACATCATTGATATCGAATTCCTTGATCAGTCCGGTAAAAAAATTCCTCACTGGGGCAAAATGAATATGGATGATATTATCATTTACGATTTTGAGAATAAACTTCCGGAAAACGCCCAGCTACGGTTTTATTTAAGGACAGATAAATCATTAAAAGTAATTCCATTTGTAGTTAAAGATATCGATCTTCCATAACGAACAGAATGAAAAAACAAATTTCAGTTTTTACCGGCTGCATTTTCTATTTATACTTTATAGTTTTTAAAATTGATATTGCAGCCCAGGTTGATCCTGCTCAATTATTATCAGAAACTATTAGCAGCTGGAAAGTTAGTGAGCAGGACAGGTTTTTTAACGACAGTACGCTATATAACTACATAGATGGTGGCGCTGAATTATTCATTAGTTATGGTTTTACAAAGGTTTTTAACCGGAATTATTCGCGAACAAACCAGCCTAATATAATTGTTGATATTTTTTATATGAATTCATCGGCAGATGCGTATGGTGTTTTTATGCACTCTACTGGCAGAATTGAAAATGATTTCGGTAACCAATCCCAGACAACAAAAGGATCTGTAATTTTCTGGAAAGATAATTTCTATGTTTCTATTATGAGTAACCCTGAAACTGCCGACTCAAAAGTTGCGATGGCAAACATAGCAGGAATTATTGATAAATCTATACCAGAGAAAGGTAATTTTCCGCCAATAATTAATTTATTACCCGAAACGAACCTTGATAAAAAAAGCATCAGGTATTTCAAGCATTACATCTGGTTAAACACCCACACATTTATTTCAAACGATAACGTTCTGGACATAACTGAAAATGTTAATTGCGTTCAGGCTAAGTATAAAATTAATAACAGCTACCCGATTCTGTTACTTCTACAATATCCCGGTAAAGATGAAGCCGGACTTGCAAAGGAAATGTTTATCAAACAGTTTGAACCGAAACTCAGCGAAAATAAAATAATTAAGACTGAAAAACATAAATGGATCGGTTTGGATTTACACGATAATTACTTAATGGCAGTATTCAATTGCGGTAATAAGAAATCGGCATTAATACTTTTGGATGATGTTAATAATAATTTAAAATAACCGGGAGTTTAGTTATGTCTTTAAAATATTTTTCACGAAGAGAATTTATTAAGACAAGTGCTTTGGCTGCTGCAAGTTCTATGGTTATAAGTTCAAATTCATTCCTGTTCGGAATGCAATCTACCAAAACCAGAGTTGTACTAATAAGAAACGAAAAAGTACTGGACAAGGATGGGAATATTAATTCTTCCGTTCTTGAAAGTATGCTTGACGAGTCTGTTAAATTAATTTTTGATACAAAATATGCTTCGACCGCCTGGGAAAAAATTATTAAACCAACTGACGTAGTTGGCATTAAAACAAATGTTTGGAATTATCTTCGTACTCCTACTGAATTAGAAGATATAATTAAGGCAAAAGTTTTGGCTGCCGGTGTAGATGCAGATAATGTAAGTATTGATGACCGCGGAGTGTTAAAGAATCCGGTTTTTATTAAAGCTACAGCTTTAATAAACTCACGCCCAATGAGAACACATTACTGGAGCGGTGTTGGCAGCTTACTTAAGAATTACATAATGTTTGCCGAGAAGCCTTCCGATTATCATGATGATTCATGTGCTAACCTAGCTGCCATATGGAAACTTCCGAATGTTAAGGATAAGACAAGGTTAAATATTCTCGTAATGCTCACACCTTTATTCCACAGCGTTGGTGCGCATGGATACAGTCCCGAATATGTATGGCAGTACAAAGGATTAATTGTAAGCACCGACCCGGTTGCAGCGGACTCAATCGGTTTAAAAATAATTGAAGCAAAACGAAAAGAATTTTTCAAGGAAGATAAACCGTTAAATCCTCCTGCAAAACATATTGAGCTTGCAGACACAAGGCATCACATTGGAACCGCAGACATTAAGAAAATTGATCTGATAAAAGTCGGGTGGAAGGAAAAGATACTGATTTGACTATAACAACGGCTTGGGCTTTTACAGATACAATTTTTAATTATTTATAAAAGAGGCTTTAAGGTCACGCGAAATGTTTTAATATCTTCGTCGTCTTGTAACCTCCATCTGAAACGATACCTTTTTTGTTATAAGTTCTTTTGATTTAACTGTGTTTTCCGTTAGTTTCTTGAATTCAAGTAAATGAAGCGTTTCTAAAATTTTATCTAATAGTTCGGTATCAACTTCATATGGTTTTCTGAATAAATGAAGCGGTGCATTATAAAGATATTCCAGGTATAATATTTCACCTTTTAACTCAATCTTAAAAATATTCTCTTTGCTGCTTTCCTTTCTTAACAATGTTATTCGATTTCTTATTACGGAGACATTAATGCCCGGATTATCATTCAGTAATCTTTTAGCAATAATTGTACACGCAAAGTCAATGTCATCAACATCATCTTTTGCAAGAAGATATTTGAGCTGCACTGTTTCATCTGCCGGTGTTATATATTTTATATTCATTATCTATTCCTCTTTTATTAGAACCATCCTGTACCCAACACCTGATTCTGTTATAATCATTTTAGGACTGGAAGGATCTTCCTCTATTTTTTTCCTTAGCTGACCCACAAAAACCCTTAAATACTGTGACTGGTCTATATAAGACGGTCCCCATATTTCTTTCAAAATAAATCTATGGGTAAGGACTTTACCAATGTTCTTTGCAAAAAGCACTAATAATGAATATTCTGTTGCGGTCAGTTTTATTTCTTGATCATTATTGCTTGCAATATGAGAGACAAGATCAATTTTCAATGGTCCGTTTATGAAAATGCTGTTATTCTGTATTTGAGCAGCTCTCCTAAGGTTTGCATTTATTCTTGCTATAAGTTCTCCTGTATTGAACGGTTTAGTCAAATAATCATCTGCTCCGCTATTAAGGGCATTAATAATATCTTCCTCTGCATTTCTTACTGTTAGAATAATGATTGGAATTTGACTCCACTCTCTTATATCCTTTAGTACAGATATACCATCTTTATCAGGCAATCCTAAATCGAGTATGATTAACTCAGGATGATTTGTAGCAGCGTTTACAACTCCTTCATTTCCATTGGCTGCTTCAATAATTTTATATCCTTTTGCCTCAAGCGCTATCTTAAGAATTTTCCTAATCTGGTTCTCATCATCTATAATAAGTATTTTGTGCTGAGTGTCCATATTTACTCTTTATCTTCCAAAGGAATTTTAATAATAAACTCTGCTCCCCCACTTGTTCTGTTTCTGGCAGTAATAGTCCCTCTATGGGCCTCAATAAATCCTTTTGATATTGATAATCCAAGTCCCGTACCTCCCGTCTTACTTCCGGGCACCCTGTAAAATTTTTCAAATAGTCTGTCAATTGAATTATCAGGAAAACCAGGACCTTCATCAGTTATTCTTATGACACATAAAGATTCTTCTTTATTAATATGAATACAGATCATTGTATTATCCGGAGAATATGCAATACAATTATGGATTATATTTGTAATCGCCTGTTCGAGCAGACCAAAATCAAATTTAACCAAATGAACTGATGGATCAGTTTCAATAATTATCCTGCTCTTATTCTCTTCAGTAACAACTCTTTTAATAACACTATTTATCAAATCATAAATATCATTCCACTCCGGTTTAATTTTCAATTGCCCGGATTCCAACCTGGCCATATCAAGTAAATTATCAACTAATCTTTTTAATCTTTCAGAAGCTACTCCTATTTCATTTATAAGGTTTTTAGTAACATCCTTATTCTCTAATATAACTTTTTCAGTTAGTGAACTTGCAGCGCCTATTATTGCTGTGATAGGAGTTTTAAGTTCATGGGAAATCGAGTTGAACAAGGTTCTGTATAACTTCTCAGATTCTGAAAGAGCATAGGTACTTTTAGAAAGATCAGTTAAATATTCTCTTTCAATTGCGTTAACAATCTGGGCCACAAAAGACTCCAGGAAAGATTTCTGCTCGAAACTTAAATCCTTTTCTACTTTAAAACCGATCGCTCCAAAAGTAGTTCTTGTACCGGCTAAAGGAATAAAAAATATGTCAGAAAACGGTAAAGTGGATGTTGTTTTACCGGCATTCTTACGATTTAAAAAACACCATTGAGCAACATACCATTCTTTATCGGTTATGTTTATTGAACTGACGTTGTGCGGAAGAGGCGAAAGCTTTTTATCATCAGTTGAATAAAATATTATCGTTTCCAAATTGAAATAATTCCTGATGGACTTTACTGCTATTTCAGAGACATCATTTATACTTACAGCGCCGGAAAGTTGTTTAAGCAAGTTGTTTAATGCATTCGTTTTTTCTTCTCTATGACGAACAAATTTTTCCTGAGTCCTTAGTTTCGACGTCATTATACCGTTGACCAGTGCGATAATAAAAAACATCGTGAACATTAAAATATCTTCAGGCTTCTCAATATGAAATGTAAACTGAGGCGGTATAAAAAAATAATTCCAGCCTAAAGCGCTTAAAAATGCCGAAAGAACAATAGGTCCTCTTCCAAAATTAAATAACGGCATAAGGGATATAATGAATAGAAGGAATAACGATACCGCTAAATAACCAATTTCATTTTTGGCTAAATATGATAAAATAAAAACAGCAATTATAATAAAGGCAGCAAGCAGATACTGTTTAATGCCGGAGCTTGGAAGTAAAATCAATTTAGAAAAGATTTTTTTATCCTTGTAAGATTTTGCTTCCTGTTTTTCACCTCCCACAACGTAAACGTCGATATCACCGCTTTGTTTAAGTAATTTTTCAATAAGGTGTTTTCTATCGGGAAACTCTCTTGCCCTGGATTTACCGACAATAATTTGAGTAACATTATTTTCCTTTGCCACCTGGATTAGCGTATTCACAATATCAATACCGCTTGTTGTAACAACTTCAGCCCCAAGCTCTTTTGCAAGGTTAAAATTTTGTGTCAAAATATTTTGATTCTTTTCCGAAATGCCCGGGTCTGTTTCAACATAAACTGCTAACCATGATGCTTCCATTGTGTAAGCAAGTCTTCTTGTCCACCTTATGAGTTGAGCGGAATAAGGCCCCGGGCCAATTGCAACCATTAACCTTTGCCCGGATTTCCATGTCCCGTCTATTTTTTTCCCGGTTTTATAATCACGTAATTGATAATCAACTCTTTCAGCAGTTAAACGTAGAGCCATTTCACGTAGCGCGGTAAGATTTCCTAACCTGAAAAAATTCTTAATCGCCTGTTGAGATTTTTCTTCAGTGTAGACTTTACCTTCAGCAAGACGTTGCAAAAGTTCTTCCGGTGTTAAATCGATAAGCTCTATTTCATCTGCTCTTTCAAGTATAGAATCAGGGACAGTTTCCCTGATCACCGAACCGGTAATCTGTCTTACGGTTTCAGCCCGGCTTTCAAGATGCTGAACATTCAATGTAGTATATACATCTATTCCATTTTCCAATATTTCAACAACATCCTGGTATCGTTTTAAGTGCCTGCTGCCCGGAATATTTGTGTGAGCTAATTCGTCAATAATTACAAGCTGCGGTTTTCTTTTTAATACTTCATCAAGATTCATTTCTTTAAAAACAGTATCCCTGTACGAAATTTCACTAAGAGGTATTTGCTCTAATCCGTAAACAAGCTTCTGTGTATCTTCCCTTTTATGAGTTTCAATTAAACCTATGACTACATCAATACCATTTCTTTTTGCTTTATGCGCCGATTCCAAAAGTGAATAAGTTTTACCAACACCGGCACACATTCCGAAAAAAATTTTAAATTTTCCTCGTTTACCCTTTTCTTCTTCTTTTTTAATGATTTCAAGAAGTTTATCAGGATCCGGTCTGGGTTGATCGCTGCTAATCATAAGAGATTATCCAATTCAATATTTAAAAGCAAAACATTTATTCTTTCTTCACCTAAAATTCCAAACTGAGGTAGTTCTATTTTATTCACTATTAAATTAATCAATTTTTTCTTTTGAAATTCATTAAACTTTCTCACTCTGCATATTCTATCTACTTGTAAAAGCGCAGCTGCCGGCGAGATATGAGGATCAACTCCGCTTGCAGACGTAAATAACATTTCAACCGGAACTGATTTATGTGCAGGCAAATAATTTTCCTTTAAGAATTTTTCTTTCCTTTCAAGAACCTGCTGCTTCAGAATTTTGCTTGTTGGTCCAAGATTGCTTCCGCCGGATGGTATAGGGTTATAACCTATTGCAGACGGTCGGGGCTGGAAATATTTTTCATTCGTAAAATTCTGGCCAATTAATTTTGAACCGACTACCTTTCCATCAATTACAACCAGGCTACCATCAGCTTTATCCTTGAAAAATACCTGTGCCACCAAAGTAATTAAAGCTGTATATAATAATCCTGTAAAAAACGTATACACAACAATGACCTTAATTGAAGTAAGAAAATAATTATGCTTACCTGGTTCAATACTTCTCATCATACAAGCCTGAATAATATTAATAATACGTCAATAATTTTAATTCCAATAAATGGAAGCACTAATCCACCCAAACCATAAATTAAAAGGTTACGTTTAAGAATAATGTCAGCTTTTTCCGGTTTATATTTAATACCTTTTAAAGCAAGCGGAATAAGAAGAATAATGATTAAGGCATTAAATATTACTGCGCTCAATACAGCACTTTGAGGAGTTGAAAGTTTCATTATATTTAGCGCAGATAGTGGTCCGTCATTCAAACCAACTGCAAACAGACCTGAAGCTATTGCAGGAATTATGGCAAAATATTTTGCAACATCATTAGCAATGCTGAAAGTAGTTAATGCGCCTCTTGTCATTAAAAGCTGTTTACCTATTTCAACAACTTCAATCAGTTTGGTTGGATTACTGTCAAGATCAACCATGTTACCGGCTTCTCTGGCAGCCTGTGTTCCTGTATTCATTGCAATGCCAACATCTGCCTGTGCCAAAGCAGGGGCATCATTGGTTCCATCACCAATCATTCCAATCATATAACCTTTGGATTGTTCATCGCGGATTCTTTTCAGTTTATCTTCCGGCTTTGCTTCGGCAATAAATTCATCAACACCTGCTTCTGCCGCAATTGCAGTCGCCGTAAGTGGATTATCTCCGGTTATCATCACCGTCCTTATTCCCATTTTTCTAAGCTGTTCAAATCTTTCTTTAATTCCTCCTTTAACAATATCCTTCAGTTGAATAACACCAAGTATTTTAGAATTCTCTACTACAACCAATGGTGTTCCCCCTGCCAGAGCTATATCAACACCTATCATTTGAGAGAAGAACAAATCTATTTTCGATTCATGATTCTTAATTTTATTATTTGCAATATATTTTTTTATCGCTTCAAGAGAACCTTTTCTTATAATTCTTTCATTACCGTCAGTCCCCGGAACATTTACACCGCTCATTTGACTTTGTGCAGTAAATGGAATAAAACGGATGTTTAATTCGGATATGTTTCTGCTTCTGAACCCGAACTTTTCTTTTGCTAATACCACTATAGATCTTCCTTCCGGAGTTTCATCTGCAAGGGAAGCAAGCTGCGCTGCATCTGCCAGATATTCTTCAGTAAAACCGGGTGCAGGAATAAATTCAGTCGCCATTCTGTTGCCGATAGTAATTGTGCCTGTTTTATCCAACAGCAGAACATCAATATCACCGGCTGCTTCAACTGCCCTACCGCTTGTAGCAATTACATTATGATTAAGAAGCCTGTCCATTCCACTTATTCCAATTGCGCTTAGCAAGCCACCAATCGTAGTGGGAATTAAACAAACCAGGAGAGCAACAAGAATTGTTACAGATGCAAAATGGCTAACAGGTAAACTACTATAGGGCTGGTGATAGTTAAGAAAGATTCTTAAAGTAAGCACAACAAGTAAAAATATAATTGATAATCCTGAAAGAAGAATTGACAAAGCGATTTCATTGGGAGTTTTTTTTCTCATTGCATTTTCCACAAGTGAAATCATTTTATCTAAAAAAGTATTGCCCGGATTTACCGTTATTCTTATTACTAATCTATCACTAATTACTCTGGTTCCACCCGTAACTGCACTTCTGTCTCCCCCGCTTTCTCTTATTACAGGTGCAGACTCACCTGTTATTGCCGATTCATCAACGCTTGCTATTCCCTCAATAACTTCACCATCAGCAGGAATAATATCACCGGATTCACATAAAACCACATCATCTTTTTTCAAATCCAATGCGGGCACAATTTGTTCAATTCCATTTACGACCTTTCTACCAGTTGTTGTAGTTCTGGATTTTCTGAGATTATCAGACTGTGCTTTGCCTCTTCCTTCAGCAACTGCTTCTGCAAAGTTTGCAAACAAAACCGTAAACCAAAGCCATAGTATGATCTGTAGGTTAAATGCTGAGAAACTTCCGGAAGCCAGATCATTTATAAATAAAATTGATGAGAGCAGACTTCCAATACCTACAATGAATATTACAGGATTTTTTGCAAGTAACCTTGGATTCATTTTTTTAATCGAATCAATAATTGCCTGATTGACTATTTTTTTATCAAATAATTTTATTTGGGATTTATTCATGATTATCGCTTCAGTTAAATTTTAAAATCCAATTCCAGCATTCATTAACAAATGTTCAAGTAAAGGACCAAGAGACAATGCAGGGAAAAAGGTTAATGCTCCTACAATAAGAATTACCCCGGCAAGCATAAAAGCAAACAGTATATTATTCGTAGAAAGAGTTCCTGATGAAACCGGTGTAATATTTTTCTTAGCAAGGCTGCCAGCAATAGCAAGACAAGGAATAATTACTCCGTATCTTCCAATCAACATAGCAAAAGCAATAGTAAGATTATAAAAGACTGTATTTGCATTCAGGCCGGCAAATGCACTTCCGTTATTACCTGAAGCTGAAGAAAAAGCATACATAACTTCCGAAAAGCCGTGTGGGCCTTTATTAAGTATACCTGATACACCTTGTTCTGTTATTAAAGCGAGTGCGGAAAATAATAATATTGACACACTTGGAAGCAGTACTGCAGCAATAGTCCATTTAATTTCATAAGCCTCAATTTTCTTTCCCAAATATTCCGGTGTTCTACCAACCATCAAACCGGAAATAAAAACGGTTAAGAAAATAAATATCAACATTCCATATAATCCCGAGCCAACACCGCCAAAGATAATTTCGCCAAGCATCATATTCAGCATTGCTATTAACCCTGCCAGAGGTGAAAGCGAACTATGCATTGCATTAACTGAACCATTGGATGCAGCTGTAGTTGATGTTGACCATAGTATTGAATTAGCAATTCCAAAACGAACTTCTTTTCCCTCCATCATACCATTTGTATTAAGAAATGTGTTGGATGAATATTCTGAGACGAGCGATATTACTAATCCGGTTACAAAAAGAAACAGCATAACAGAAAAGATCATCCAAGCCTGCTTTTTTGATCCAATTATTTTACCGTAAGTAAAAACAAGCGAAGCCGGCAATAATAAAATCGCAAGCATTTCTAAAAAATTTGTCAGCGGATTTGGGTTTTCAAACGGGAAAGAACTATTAGAATTAAAAAATCCGCCTCCGTTAGTACCTATTTGTTTAATTGCAATCTGGGATGCAGCCGGTCCCAAAGGTATTGTTTGCATAACTCCATCGATAGTATTTGCACCAGCATAAGAATTAAAAGTCTGAACTGTTCCCTGGCTTACTAATATTATTGCCAAAACAACTGATAGAGGTAGAAGAATATAGAAAACAGATTTAGATAAATCATTCCAGAAATTTCCAATGCTGTTTAATTGTTTACCTATTATTCCTCTTGCAAGCGCTAACAGTACTGCTATTCCTGTTCCGGCACTTACGAAATTTTGCACTGTAAGTCCAGCCATTTGAACAAGGTAACTCATTGTAGTTTCACCTGCATATGATTGCCAGTTAGTATTTGTAACAAAACTTACGGCTGTATTAAAAGCAAGAGACATTTCAACATTTGGTAGTCTTTGCGGATTTAATGGAAAGGCAGATTGAAAAACCTGTATCATGAATAGAATAAATATTCCAACTAAATTAAAAGTCAGCAAACTATAGGTATAAACTTTCCAGTTCATTTCTGCTTTTAAATCTATTTTAAAAAGATTAAAGAGCACTTTTTCAATTTTTCCGAAAAACATGTTCATTAAATTCTTTTTGCTAAGAAATACTCTAGCAATAAAACCACCTAGTAATGGTGCAAGAATAATTAAAGCAGCCAGATATAAAAGTATCTGAAAGATGTCATTCAATTTGAACATAACAATCTCTTGTCACTTAAAATTTTTCCGGGTTGAATAATACATAAACCAAATAGCACAGAATAATAAATGCGGTAATCAATGACACGATTATTTCAAGAGCACTTTCCATATTTTTCCTTTTTTCTTAAGAACAAGTTAATAGTAATTTTATAAAGAGGTTGTTAAGATTACAGGGAAAGGCATAAAGATTTTATAAAGAAAAAAGTGCAAGAATATTTTTTATTCGGGTAAGAAAGTAAAACGAATAATGAATTGTATTAATTGTAGAGAATTCTTCAGTTTTGATAAAATCCAAATCCTGAACAATCCGGAAAGATTAAGTAGATATTTTTCAATCTAAGCAAAAAGTAATGTGGTTTTTATCATCTGTTATTTCTATTCGTACACCTCATAAAAAGTATTCTTATAAAGGAAGCGGACGTTCTGACCTAATGAAAGAAACTGTGCCGTCTCCGGTTCTTTATTAAGAAGTGCAAAGTACTCATCTGAATTAAACTGAATACGGACTTTTTTTACATTGCTGTTATTTTGAAGTTTGCTGTCAATCCAGAATTTATCCTGCTGGTAAACTGCCCTTCCAAAAATATTTTTTACCTGCTGGGTAAGATTCCTTTCATTGCCATCGGAATCTTTGTATTTCATTCTTGCATTTCCCTGTTGTGTCTGCTGAAAGTTTCCGGCGCTGGTTAATGCCTGAACCTCTTTACTTGCATTAATACTTTTTTCCCCAGTTTCAACTTTAAGGGTAGAATAATCAACTCCTGATATTTCTTTTAATTCAGGTTGCGAAGGTAACGTCTGAAGGTCATCTGTCAATTCATTTCTGCGAATACGCAATTCTTCATCTTCAAGTATAAGGTAGCTTGTATAAGGAGTAATGATGCCGTGTTCTCTTGCAAGTGCAGTAACTTCGTCAACTAATTCCTTGCTTTCACCATTAAGGCGAATAAGATCAAGCAAGTGACCAATTCTTCTTGATGCCCATAGCGGAGGAATGAAATTATATTCTTTATCATCGTCCGTAAAATTTACTTTGGCTGAGTACTCTTTTCTCTGTCCTTTGATATTTCCGCTAAGTGTAACTCTTGAATCCCCATTACCTTTATATCTTCCGAAGACAAGAAGATTTGATCCTTTGAAAAGGTCTGGAAGATGTTTTGGATAAACCTGATAGATTTCAATTCCGTTTCCAACATCAATTTTCAAATCGCTTAAAACAGGAGATTGAATTCTGTCGTAGAAACCTGATACTTTAACTTCAATATCTTCATCCTCTGAAATGTAAGTCCTTGACGCCTTAGTCTCTTCAGTTATTTTATCTAACAAATGAGTATTTATTTCATTACCAATTCCGAACGTAAAAATTCGCGAGTTGCCCAAATTCAATTTGGATATTTTCTTAAGAAGTTTTTCATTATCTATTTCACCAATCGTTGGTTTGCCGTCTGTAAGAAAAATAACAAAATGGGGTCGGGAAGACTTGACCACATTATTGAATGCAAGCTGAAATGCCTCTTCTATATTTGTCCCACCGATTGATTTAAGATCATCAATAAATTCTTTTGCTTTTTTTTGATTTGTCTTGTTAGCCGTCTCGAGTTTATTAAACAATGCATAAGCTTCGGTTGAAAATCTTATAATTTCAAATCTATCATTGGCATTAAGATTATTAACACAGTATAGCAAAGCTTTTTTTGCCTGCTCAATTTTGTTTCCGCTCATACTGCCTGAAACATCAATTATAAAAGTAATATCCTTCTCCTCTATTTTTGTTTTGTCAATTTCAAGTGAAGGGGAAGCGCTGAGGAAAAAGTAACCATCTTCATTGCCGGCATTATAAGTAAGAACATTTAAACCGACCGGTGAAGCATTTTTGGAGAAGTACAATTTGAAATCAATATCCGGCTTAACATTTCCTTCTTCATAAGAAATTATAAAGTGGTTGTCGCTTTTGTTTATAATATCGACTTCATGCGTAGGACAATAAACATTTTTTAATTTCTCATCAGATTTTAGATCAATCTTAACCGAAACATTCTTTAATGGCTTGGCAGAAAATTTTTCCGTGTTCAGGGGATAGATATATTCAAAGAAATTATTATCCGACTCCAGGATTTGCGAATAACTTATCGATACCTTTTTGTTGCTTCTTGGTTCAATAGGAAAAATCCGAAGTTTGAAAACATTCATTTCACTGTACTCAAGCAAAGCGGGATCCCGCATTTGCCTGACAATATCTTCATAAATTTTTCTTGCCTTGTCTGCCATAAGTAATTCAGCTTTTGTTTCTTCGCCATTTATAACCATAGTGAAATTTTTAATTATGGCTCCTTTGGGAATTGGGAAAATGTAAGTTCCTTCCAACCTGTGCGGACTTGGATTAAAAAACTCCTGATCAATTTTTGTAATTGCAGATTGACCGTTAATATGAACATCAACATTATGATAAACTACTTCTAATGGAAATGCATGCGGCAGCGGATTTGGTCCGGGTATTACAATAAATCCATCGGCAAAAACATTTGTATAAGCGAGTATAAATAAAAGCGGGATAAATATTTTATTTCTCATTTCTTCACCTTTTTGTATCAATGCTGCAACAAAATGAATAATATGAAAAGTGAAAAGAGAAACGTTAAAAGTGAAAATGAGTAAGATGGTTTAGTAAATAATTTGTTTAATCTTTGTCGTTTAACTTCTTACTTTTCACTTCTGACTTTTCACTTCTTATTTCACTTTGAAGAATAATTCTTTTTCTTTGCCTGTTCCTGTATTGCTTTTATCATAACGGCATCAAGTGTGTTTTCATTTTTGTTCTCAAGCATCTTTTGCGCAACATATTTATTTCTTTCATCATTAAGCTGGTTAATTTTATTCTGAAGGACTTCTCGCTCATTAGCCATTTTATCAAGATATTCTTTTCTTTCTGTTGTAGTCATTTTCTGCATTTCCTTGGGTAACTCTTCCTCTTTCAGCTCATCAACTTTTACCTTACCCTCTTTCTCTGCATCAACAAGGTCCCAACCGGAATTATTATACTGCTCATTTGATTTAGCAACAGATCTTTGAACCATTACTTCAGAAGCCATTGTCATAGCATTCTGATCCTGTGCTTCCTGTCTTGTCTTATACTCAGATGCTCCTTGTCCAAAAGCCACATAAGTTTTATTCAGTTCCTGACCGAGTTTAATTATTTCCACATCCTGGGGAGCATCAATATGAACCATCTGTGCATTCTGATCAATGTTCATATATTTTCCATCGGCAATGTCCGCACCATCTTTCCAACTTGTCTGAACGCCTTCATCATAACTGCCGCAGAAAATTGTATTAATTATTATT
>CAZIDB010000033.1:0-15212 GCA_964537965.1 uncultured Melioribacter sp.
TGCCTGTCACGCAGGAGGTCGCGAGTTCGAGCCTCGTCAACCCCGCTCGATAAAGCCCGGATTGATTCCGGGTTTTTAGTTTTAAACAATAAATGTTCATCTGAATTTTATGTGGTACACATATATTCAATAATTTTATTTCATAAGTAGCATCCTTCTTGTGGAAATGAAATCTCCTGAACGTAATTCGTAGAAATACATTCCGCTTGCAAGTTTACTCCCATCGAACTCAATTTCATATTCACCGGCAGATTGTTCTTCGTTTAAAAGTGTCTTAACTTTATTCCCTAAAACATCATATACTGTTAATGTTACCTTATGTAGAGGTGTTCCGCCTTCAGTGGAGCGATACGCTTTTACTACAGGAATTGTGTAGCGAATTTTTGTTGTTGGATTAAACGGATTTGGGTAATTCTGAGATAAAACATATTCATCAACCTTTTCAATTGATATTTCAATTGTTTGAGAATATTCAGATTGTCCGTTAAAATCAATTTGTTTTATTCTATAAAGAAAAACATGTCCTTCAAATTGTGTATCATTAAATGAGTATTCTTTTAGTGAACTTGTTGTTCCGTTTCCTTTTACAAATCCAATTGTTTCCCAGGTTGAATTTTCATAATCCTGGTTTTTCCGTTCAACTTCAAACCCATAGTTATTTATTTCCGAAGCTGTTTTCCAATTTAACACTATTTTGTCATTATGATGATATGCTGAAAATGTTACTAATTCAACCGGTACATTTATTCCATAATCCGATTCGAATGCACCTAAGTCCGGTGCAATACCGTTAAAAGCTAAGTCAACATTAACCCCGGCATCAATTAATGAACTGCCATCAGCGAGATGAAGGAAATCAATTTGCGGTAAACTTCCATCAGTATTTCTTTGGCCATAAGCTGCTGCAGGATCAATGCTAATGAAATCATTTTCCGAAACTGAAAGCGGAGTCATCCAACTGTTTTTCTCCTGAATTGCAGTTGATAATATTGATACCGATGCAGCCAACGATATACAGTTTTTAATAATGATGTTATTCCCGGTGCTTAAAGGAATGTTCATACCGTAGTTGGTTTTGTTTCTGTAACCGGTACAATTCAAAAGTGTCATAGAACCTTTGTTGTTGTTCTGATCAAAGCCATTAACTCTGTTATCAAATGCGATACAGTTTTTAAGTATAAAATTATGTCTAAGATTTTTCTGATCGCTTCCTCCCATTTTATATCCATTTCCATTTCCAACACTTGCATTACCATTCTTTAAATATCCGTTTTTAAAACACCAGCAGTTTTCCAGTGTAGTCGTAATTGTATCCAGACCAACATCTGTTCTCATATAGCCATCCCAGCCATCATCTGAATTTTGCCAGGCTCTGCAGCCATAAAAATAATTTCCTGAACCTACATCAAGCTTTGGAGCAAAGCCATCTGCGTTTCCCTGGCCGGGATCCGAATTGTAATATGAATCGCAGTTTATAATTCTGTTATTCGAAGCGCCGCTACCTAGCTGAAGTCCTGTATCTCTGTTTTCGTAAAAACGACAATCTTCAATAATATTATTCGAGCCGCTAATGAACATACCATTATCACCTGCACCTTTAAAATCTATCCCTTTTATAAACCAGTAATCTCCTCTTAAATACATTGCCCTGTTAGAACTACCAACTACCATTGAAGAGCAATCCAGGATTGGTCTTGTATCTCCGGGATACGATGACAGGTTGATTCTTGCAGTTGGAGTGCCGTCTAATGATGAACTGATATTGATTGTTGTGGTTAAAGTGTAAGTGCCTCCGCGTAGATAAGTTGTATCTCCGGATTTTAAAACGGTAATTGCCTTTGTTATTGTAAGGAAAGGTTTGTCTAATGATTTTCCGGAATAGGTATCATTGCCGTTTATTGGATCCACATAATAAGTAGCTGCGTAGCTTGAAAAATATATAATCAAATTAAAAAACAGAATTGGAAAAATATTTTTCTTCATAGAAATTCCTTTGTAAAAAAGTGATTTGAATTTTCGCAAATTCAAACTTAGTGTAACAAATCAGGTGAAAATTAAACTTGATTGAAACTCACCCAAATCTTGTTACAAATATAACTTTTATCTCAATAGAATTTACTTCAAAATCTTTTGACTCCTTAAGTAATTTTCGGAAATCAATTAAACTCAACTGCATTCGGGACAAGAATAAAATAAATTTTATTAATTAAATCCTCATTATTTAAAGGAAATTGAAGGTGACAATTTCTTACCTTGATTCATTTTTGTAATGTAGATATGTTATAAACAGAATTTATAAGGTTGTTCTTTAGAATTCTTACAGGTTTAGGGATTATATTCGTGTTGGTTTGCTTCTTAAGGGAGGTAATAAATTATCCGAAAAATTTAATTCCGAAAAGTAAGTGAAGTAATTTTTTAGATTACAGCAATTTATATTGTTTGTATTCATAATAAAGTGTCTTGCAAACATCGTAACTTGTAAGACGTTGGCAAAAGAGTAGGCAGCTAATTAGTTGCCTACTTTTATATTGTATTATATTACGAGTGAGAAATCCCTTTCAATAATTTTATCCAGGTTTTCTAATGCAGCCGTGAATCCTTCTTTAAAACCCATTTCAATTATAGTTTCAAGATCAGTAAGCTCATCATATTTTATTTCGATGCTTACAATGGTTGCGTTTTCCTTTTCACTGAAAGGAACGTCCCAGTTCGAAACAGGTAAAGAATCATTAATCTTTCCATTTTCGTCACAGAATGCATCCGGTCCGGAAAAGCTTTTTAACGGATTTATTTTTTCAAAGTCTGCACGTGCCCAATGTTTTTGCCCTTCAGGACCAACCATTGCGTAAATGCATGAACCTCCTTCCCTGAATTCAAGTGATTTGGTTCTTGCCTTCCATGGCTCTGGAGCCCACCATTGGTCAAGCAACTCTCTTTTGGTCCACGCATCCCATATCTGTGAGAGTGGAGCTAAGAATTCTCTCTTTACAGTGATTTTCTTGTTTTGCTTATCAACAGAGAAATCCATAAACGTAACCTGCCTTTCTTTTATTTGGTTTTAAGTTAACAGAAATTTTTCTGATGATCTGGTCTCTCTTCTTTCTGAATTACAATTTCAATTTCAATCAGTCCAGTTGATACCAGAAAAACTTTATTCTTTTACTCCTGTTTGTATCGCCTGGTTGCTGCTGATAATATATATTCAACTCTTTGATTACAAAAGGGTATTTTTTCATCCCGGGACCTTTGGGTTAAAGAATTGAGTAATGCAGAAAGGGAAATGTGCTCTTGTATGTTTATTGCTGAAAATTAACCCGAGTAATTATATGGACAAGCTTAAGAATGTTTTATCCTGTCAGAATAATTAAACTTCTTTAAACCGCAACCTGCTGATATTTACTTCAATATTAATTATGTTTGCAGAGAAAATTATTTGTTCAATCATAAACATACTTTCAATGCAGATTTACTTACTTACCGGATATACTTTCGTTGTTGCAAAAAAAATTTTAAAATAAATTAGCGAGATTAAATATGCTTAAGAAATCATCCAAATTATTATTTCTTTCTCTTTTTGTGTTTATCTTATTAGCTAATGGCTGTTCAAAAAGAGAAAAGATAACGGAGTTAAAACAACTTGGCGGAAAAGAATTTGCCATACCTACCGGTACTGTTGCAGATAAATTAGTCTTATCTAAATTTCCAGATGCAAAATTCAAATATTTCAATACTGTTCTTGATGCATGTCTTGCAGTTAAAGGTGGAAAAGCTGATGCGGCTGCATATGATGAACCAATACTAAAAAATATTGCTGCTAAAAATCCCGGGCTAAAAGTTCTATCTGAAATGATAACGGTTGATAATTATGGTTTTGCTGTTCGTCTTGAAGATAATGCATTAAAGGTTGCTATCGATAGTCTTATTGCTGAAATGAAAGCTGACGGCGAGTATGAAGCAATGCTTAAACGTTGGCTGCCAGATTCAGGTGAACCAAAACCAATGCCTGTTATTGAAACCGGTACGGATGGAGTTTTGAAGTTTGGTACTTCGGCAATTACAGAACCGTTTTCTTTTGTGGATGGTTCGCAGAATATTGTTGGTCTTGATGTTGAAATTGCTGCTCTTGTTGCCAAGAAACTAAATAAGAAACTTGAAATTGTTAATATGGATTTCGGAGCAATGATTCCCGCTTTGGTAGCAAAAAAAGTTGATATGATTGGAGCTTGTATTACTATAACCGAAGAACGGGCAAAAAAAGTATTGTTTACAGAGCCATATTATATTGGCGGTATTGCTGCGCTTGTTAAAGAATAAACGGAACTAAAATGAAAAAACATTATGCTTCATTTATACTTCTACTTCTTCTGATTTTTCTTTTTGAAGGATGCAGTGATTCAGAAAAAACCTTTACTAAATTGGATGATCTGCAAAATGCTTCTATTGGTGCTATGACCGGTACTACGGGCGAAAGTATTGCCCGCGAAAGATTTCCTCAGGCATCAATAAAAAGTTTTGACGATATTATGGATGCTGTGGCTGCACTTAGATCAAACCAGATTGATGCGGTAATTACTGCTTATCCCACAGCTTTTAATGTTTGCAAACATAACCCGGAAATAATGATGATTCCGGAAGTGGTTGAACATGAAGGCTCTCATATCGCAGTAAGAAAAGGGAATGAAAAATTACTTGCTGAACTGAATGATTTTATTGATGAAATGGATAGCAACGGCACTTTATTAGACATGAGGAACAGGTGGTTCAGGAAAGATGACCTTCCATATAAAACGGTTGAAATAAAACTTCCTGAAAAAGGTGAAGCGCTGAAAATTGGAACAAGCGCTACAAGAGAACCTTTCTGCTTTGTTGATAAAGACAATAACGTTACCGGGCACGAAGGTGAAATGGCAAAAAGAATTGCCGCAAAGCTTGGTCGTCCAATCCAATTTTTCAATATGAAATTTGCTGCTCTGATACCGGCTTTGCAGTCGGGTAAAATCGATATGATTGTTGCGGGTATGACTGAGACCGCAGAAAGAAAAAAATCTGTCGATTTCAGTAAATCCTATTTTGAAAGTGCACAGGTTATTCTTGTTAAGAATGAAGATGTGAAAATTAATACTGATGATGACAAAATTGTTAAGCTTGAAAAACTTGATGACGTTTCGGATAAAACAATCGGTGTTTACGCTGGTACAATTCACGATGCTTTTTGTGAAAAGAAATTTCCCGATGCAGATATAAAGAGATTCAATGCTCCTGCAGATATAATATTAGCATTAAAAACAAAAAAAATTAATGTTGCCTTTATGGATTTGTCTTCAGCTTTGGTTCAGCTTAAGTCAAATCCGGATATTGGAATACTAACCGATGAAGCCCTCTCACTTCCCGTTGGCTACTGCTTTAATAAAAAGAATACTGGTTTACGACAAAACTTTAATGCTTTTTTAAGGAAAGCAAAAGCTGATGGAACGTATGATGAAGTAATGACCCGATGGTTCAAAGAAGATCCGGAAAAAGCTAAAATGCCAAAGATTGAAATGAATACCACCGGGAAGCCGCTTACACTTGGTGTTTCTGTTGGTGATTTACCGAACGTCGCTATTATTAACGGTGAATATGTTGGATTTGATATTGAATTTCTTAAGAGGTTTGCACGTAATGAAGGGTATAATCTGAAAATAATTACGATGGAATTTTCATCTCTTATTGCTGCACTTGCTGCCGGTAAAGTTGATATTATAGCGGATGGAATTTGTATAACAGAAGAACGTGCTAAGCAGGTTGACTTCTCCGAACCTTACAATCATTTTAAAACTGCTGTTATAGCATTAAAGACTAATATAGCAGCATTTGCCGGTGAGGAAAGTAATGTTAATAAAGAAGAACCATCTTCTTTCACATCATTCTTTAATGGAGTTGCCGAAAGTTTTTATAACAATATTATTGTGGAAAACCGCTATCTGCTTATTATTGACGGTTTACAGATTACAATTATTATCTCAATCCTTTCCACTTTATTCGGAACAATTCTAGGCGGGATAATCTGCTTTATGCGAATGTCCCGCAGGAAGATCCTTTTATTGTTTGCCAAATTTTATATTTCAATTTTAAGAGGAACACCGGTACTCGTTCTTTTAATGATAATTTTTTATGTTGTCTTCGCTTCAGTTGATATTGATCCGGTAGTTGTTTCGGTAATTGCATTCGGATTAAACTTTGCCGCTTATGTTTCGGAAATGTTCAGGACAGGAATAGAGGGTGTAGACAAAGGACAGACGGAAGCCGGAATAGCAATCGGATTTACAAAAGTAAAAACTTTTATCTACATCGTTCTGCCGCAGGCTGTTAGAAGGATACTTCCTGTTTACAAAGGTGAAATGATTTCACTAGTCAAGATGACTTCCATTGTTGGTTACATTGCAGTGCAGGATTTAACAAAGGCAAGCGACATAATCCGCAGCCGTACGTTTGATGCATTCTTTCCGTTGATAATGGTTGCAGTCCTGTATTTCATCATATCCTGGTTATTGATGCTGGGGCTGGGATACATTGAACGTAAAGCTAATCCTAAAACGAGCAGAGGTTGATAATGATAAGAGTAGAACACTTAGAAAAAAAATTCGGCAGCCTTACTGTTCTTAAGGATATAAATATCGGGATAAAAAAAGGTGAAGTAATTTCTATTATCGGTCCATCAGGAACAGGGAAGAGCACTTTCCTCCGGTGCCTGAATCTTCTTGAGTATCCCACAAGCGGTAAAATATTTATTGATGAAGTGGATATTCTTGATAAGAATACAGATGCACCTAAAATGCGCCAGAAGATGGGAATGGTATTCCAGTCATTCAATCTTTTTAATCATCTGAGCGTGATTGATAATTTAACAATCGGGCCAATTAAGCTTCTTGGTAAAAGCAAAGATGAAGCTGAAAAAAGAGCAATGGAATTGCTTAAGGTTGTTGGTCTTGCAGAAAAAGCTAATAGCTATGCCGATGAGTTATCCGGCGGACAGAAACAGCGTGTTGCAATTGCAAGGTGTTTATCAATGGATCCTGAAATAATTCTTTTTGATGAACCGACTTCAGCTCTCGATCCAACAATGGTGAGTGAAGTGCTTGCTGTTATAAGAAAACTTGCAAGAGAAGGAATGACGCTTGCTATCGTTACACACGAAATGGATTTTGCACGGGATGTTTCCAACCGTGTTTTATATATGGATGAAGGTTTAATTTATGAAGACGGTTCACCCGAGCAGATTTTCGGTAACCCGCAAAGAGAAAAAACGAAATCATTCATTAATAGGATAAGAAGTTTTAACTATCATATCGATAGCCCGGATTTTGATCTTTACAAGATGAATGCTGAGATTGAATTATTCTGTGAAAAACATGCCTTCTCTCATAAGGTAATGAAAGATATCTTACTTGTGATTGAAGAATTGCTGATGTTATATAAAGCGCAATCAAAAATATTCGATGTGGATTTACGGGTTGCATATTCTGAAAAGCATAACAGCATAGAAATAACTTTTGAAAACCTTGGAGAAGAAGGGAATATTTTAGAAAATGCTGATGATGACGATATTGGTGTTATGATAATTAGAAACAAGGCTGAAAAAATTGAGTACCACAGAATTGAAGAAAAGAACAGGTTAATTATTCTTCTAAAATAAATTTTAGTGTGTCAGGTAAGTCATGGTGTCTTCACTTTTTTAATGAAGACACCATACTGCAAGATTTTTATTTTACTCACAATCCGTACAGCAAACAAACGGAACTTCGGTTAATGGCGAAGTCCGTAAAATTCTATACTCTCCGAGCTGGTCACTAAGCGGTCGTACATCAGAACTATTTACAGCGGCAAATGCTGCCCTTGCATTTACTTCTTCAATATCTGGAAGATTGTCACCTGCAACTGCATTGTTCATATTATTCCTTACATCATCTCTGTTCAGATTGTTTATATGTTCATGAACGTTTGTTATATGGGGATATATTTCCACGCAAAGAATACTTAAGCTTGAATCTGAAGGTAAACCATACAGTTGAAGTATCTGGCTTATCTCTTTATTACTCCAGGCAGTCGTTCCGTATTTTGTAGCATCTTTATTTACAAACGAATCATCCGCTAATTGAAACACATGATGAAAATTGCCGTAATCAAGATCATATTTCCAGTTATTTACGGAGATATATTTTAAAGTTTTAATTTGCGCGTCATTATATCTGCCCACCCAATTAACTTTTTTATCATGCTCAATGCGAACGCGCCAGTCAAGCTTTTTATCATCAAGAAGGATATTCCTGAAATCTTTATTATCAGCCTGTCTTACCTGGGCATACAGCAATGCCCATATTTCAGTACGTACCGGATCAGAGGTAACATTCTTTCCATTATGAACTGCGACGGCGTATGGAGCAGTAACATATAATTTATCTTCGTCCCTGTTTACAACACAGGTTAAAGTAGGTGCAGGATGCTGAACACCTGTTGCACGTAATGCCCTTCCGAATCTACCTTGCTGGGTTGACCATATATTTATGTGACCGATTCTGAATTCATAAGTGAAAAAGCCGAAGAGTTCGGGTGACTCGGAATGTAAACCGGGAGGCAGCGGCAGAAGAAAATGCTTATCGGAATCCAAAGCTTTTACCATTGGCTGCATTGCAGTTATACCTGCATCATCATCAGATTGACCCGGGATAACCACCCTGATTAATTCGGGATCAATCGGTAATGCTGGTTCATCGGGCGGCGTAAATAATTCAGGATTGTTATTGCTTATTAATTGATCCGGTGAATAACCGAGTACTCTGCAGAAATATCCATCGTTCAAATCCTGAACCGGTTCTTCAAACTCAATCCACAAATGCCTTGTTCTTGGTTCTGTAGAAGAGTATTTCTCATTTCTTTGGTAAGGCGAAAGAGCAATTCCGGCAGAGGCAATGTTTGGTAACTGTTTTGGATTAACTGTAGTTGGAAGCAGAAGTGCAGGCAATGTTAAAGAGCCGTCATTTAAAGAACCATGATTGGCTTTAAACAAAGTTTCTATTGTGTATTCAACATCAATCGTGTCCGGAAATTTCGGATCATTCTTGGGCTCAACAGCATCAATAAATATTAACGTTGTTTTACTTCTGTCCGGGTTATGCAGTGCATTTATTGAAATAGTTTTCTTTACTTCAATATCCCCGATTTCTATTTCTTCAGTTTCATCGTCATTATCATGTGTAAATTTCTTTTTTCTTTTTATAATGAAGCTGCGGTCCTCAAGCGCATCCCAGGTCCAGTCCCGTTCAACCTGAAGTGTAATTACACACAGCCAGTGATTTAATAAATCTGCTTTACCGGCAAATGTAATTGAAGAATTATCCGGAGCAAGTGTATGCCTTATTTTGTTGGAACATCCGAACTGAACCCGTTCACCTTTACTGCCTAACAAGGTTAACCCTGAATTTTCAACATTTATTGTCTGAGCTAACCGCTGAATCATGTCGGGAATTTTTTCAACCTGTTTACCAACAAGTAAATTGAATATGCCGGTGTGTATAGGTGCTGCAGGGATAGGATCCGGTTGAAGATAAATTCCTTTTAAAGTTGATGAAGGACTTGCATCAGCAAATAAATTTTCTTCATTACCGGAAGCTTTATAAAGAACTACATAACGGGTCCTGCCATACCTTGTGTTATATTCATGATCTTCTTTTTCAAGTCCGTAATAACCAAATTTATCTTCGCATAATGCCCGGATTGTCAGCCGGATATTTCTTGCTGTTGGCAGAACAAGCTGAGGTAGTGAATCTATTTCAGGTTGAGTTAAACCAAGGTCGCCAAGGTTTGAAGTATCACCGAAATTTAAAACATTACAATCTTTGAACTCAATCGGTATAACAAGCTCGTCATCAAACCCGGCTGGAAATTTTTTTATTGTTGTATAAAATTTTATGTATGACTCTTTACCGGAAATGCTTAGCAGGTTATCCATTTTTAATGTTTGTAATTCAACTGTTATTTCCACACTTTCAACGTCGGGATCAGCTATACCGAAAGCTTCCTTACCGGTGAAATCAATTGATGCCTGTTTGAGTAATCCAACAGGATCATCGTACTTGCCTGTAAAAACAACATCCGGGTAACCAAGCAAAGGTCGCTTAATAACCAATTCATCTTCTGTAAAAACTTCATCATCGTTACTGTCCGGTACATTATCAATGCGAACCGTATCCGGTGCAACAAATCTTTTAAAATGACAGGTTCCAACCGGCGATGGTCCTTCAAAAACCGGGTTTAATTCTGTCTTTGGTCCTCCGCCTGTAAGATCCATCATCCTTATTCTGAAATCATAAATATTGCCGTATCGTAACTCTGTATTTATTCCTATTGCATTGTAAGTTTTGGAGAGATTAGTTTTAGCCGGTCCTGTAACACCCGTACCGGTTTCATTGTTTGGAGAATTTTGTGAATCTGCCTGAACGTTCTGATCATTCCTGTAAATTGAAACAGCGTCATCATCCTGCAGAATCATACTTTTGCCGTTCCAGTTTGCAAAGTACATCGGTAGCCAGTACGTTTTTGTCTTGTCGCCATCAAGTTGAGAAGGATAAACCTGGTAAGGCAGTTCACCCGTAAAATCAGGAAGAACATTATTCGCATCAAGCTGGAGCGGAATTTTATTTTGTACTGCATTTAATGAATTCCATGATAGAGTATCTTTTAACCTTACATCAATGTTATAACCAAATACACCTATTGGTGAATCCAATCTTTTATTTGGTCCGGCAGTTTCATCTTCAACCATCTGGCGGATATACCAGATAAGAATCTGCTCATCATCCCAGCCTAATCTTATTCCAACATCTTTGGTAGGATGAAAACCATCGCTTTCTTCAAGAAGTAAATTATGACTTACAGGCTGAAATGCATGAACAATTTTTACAAAGCCGTCATCATATTCGGATGCTTCAATAAATACCTGGTCAAAATTTCCCTGCGGTGCAGGATCGACAATATCTGAAGGTTTCTTAAACAAAACCGGGAATTGAACAGGAGCGAAAATGATTCTTGGTGTTCCCATTTCAAGCGCTGGAATTCTTGCCGCATATTTTTTTACAAAGAAGCCGTCAGTTTCCTGGTTTATTGTACCATTTATAATCCCTTGTTCGGTTATGTTTTGTTCATTGAAGTAACTGCTGTTCTCAGCTAAATCAATATAAAGCCAGCCTCCTTTTTCGAAGTAAGAAGCATCTACAGTAAATTCCGTTTCGTAAATCATTCCCAATTGTTTTGCCAGATGAGGTTGCCTGAGGACATAAGCAAAAACCTTTCCCCACGTAATAATATCAGGCGATATAGTAAAACCTGGTTGCTTTTCTGCATTACGAATTGCGCAGTGGTAGCTGTCATCTGTAAATGCGTTCTTCGTCCTTGGAGCAATAAAGTTAAATGATTTCCTGTAAGTTAAAGGAAGATATTTGCTGACGCTTCTGCCTATCTCTTCTTTTTTGATAGGATCATTTGCTTTATCGGATGCGGTTATGTTAAGGTTACTGTTTATCTGGCCCAAATTCTTTATCTGAAAATGATTTGCCATTGAATTGAATAATGAATTTTTATTTGCCGGGTTAACAACTGAAAGCGGGATAGTATTTACAAGATTCACATTCATCGGAAAACTATCTAAGCCGCTTGTAATTTTAGCGACAAATGAAAGTTGAGCATCTGCAAAAGCCGGCGCCTGTGGAATGATTGGATGCATATCCATAGCGGGATTAAGCGGATTCTGATTCCTTGGTAAGAAAAGTATATTTACTTTCAAAACATTCCCGTCAAAGAATTGTGGAAAAGTAAGGATTGTAAATCTTCTGTTTGCTTCCATCTTTTTTCCTTTAAAATTTTTAAATGCTTTTTGTACTACTTTATTTTTAATTATTTACCTGAGTGCTTCCAACCTATCACACTATTTACCATATACCATTTTCCAACTACCGTCACTTGTCATAGAATTCATATATCTCATTTGCATCTTCCATTTACCATATACCATTTTCCATCTTCTTTTTCCCAACCTATGCAATTTGCCTGTTTTCCTGCCATGATTCACTTATCGAAATATCAATTATCAGGAAGACACTGATCTCAAGTGCAAATGTTACCTGGCAGGAACAATCAGTCCTGCTTCCAATTCTTTTTACAGATCCCTTTGCTTCAATTGTAATAGTTACAGAAACAATTCCACCAAGAATATCTGCATGCCCCTGGAATAACAACGATGCGGTAACTATAATCTGGGACGAGTCCGCATATATTTCAACACCAACCATAAACAGGACACTTACATTTGCAACAACCGGCAAACCAACAACAACCTGTGCACCGAAACCAAACTTCATTTTTAATGATGGACCAATTTTAGTGTCAGCACCAATTCCAAGATTTGCCTGGCCAACGGCATATACTGTTGCGGCAGCAAGTGAAACACACATAACAGATAATCGTGCATAGAAATCAAGATAAGCACCTGCTGTGGGTAAAAGTTTGCCGGGATCAGTTGTTACTTTTAATGATGAATTAAAATATACTCCCAGCTTTAAAGCGGCTTCAAGTTTTAAAGGAGTTGTAGGTGCGTTATAAACTGATTCGGGAATCGGGAATTTAACAACGGGTATTTCCTTAGCCGCTTCAAATTTATATTCCCAGCTATCCGCACTGTTGCTCATTGCTATCTTTAAACCTTTTTTAACTGCATCACCGTATTTTTCGCCCTGCAGGTCCTGCAGAATCTGAAGTATATCCATAACAGTTTGTAGAACAGGACTGAATTCAATTTGCGGTGCGGGGAAAGTAGGATCGCTTTCACTTCCTTTATAGGAAGCTTCTTTTCCTTTTTGCGAATCAAAATTTCCACGGATAATCATTAACCGTTCAAATGGTCCAAGGTCAAGAACCATCGAGAGGTTGCTAAGTTTACTTTTCCAGTTGTCTGCAACGTTATTGGCGAATGAATTAATATCGAAATTAAGTTTGCCTGTGTCAGTCTGCGGATTGTTATTTACTTTTCTAGTGGCTTTGTACTCAACATAAATCTTAAGGTAATCTTCATCAATAAGCATCCATTTATCCGGAAGAGGGAAGTCAAGATTTTCAATCTGCTTTTGAAGTTTGTATCCTTCCTGCAGAATTTTGCCTGCTCCGTCTTTCAGATTAATCTGCATCAGTTCATACACCTGCTTACCTGCATCGGTAATTGCATTCTGGATAAAATTAGTATCGAGAGCAATTGCGTCACCAAATGAATTAACTGCATCACCTATATTCGGGAAAATAGCTTTCGAACTTATCATCCTGTATGTATCTGCAAACAACGGTGGAGTTTTACTAAGTAATTTTGCCGGATCAGTTGCATTAATAAGTTTCTTAAATGATGGAGTGAGGAATAAAGCTTTTTGTGTAGAAGTATTTTGCAACAAGCCAAAATTAATTGTTCCATTTGTAGGTTTCCGCAAAATTTCAGTTGGATTTGCAATTCGTAATAACTGGCTTTCCGGTGTTGCATCAAGTGTAAGCGAATAAATATCTTTGGCCGGGTTTTGAGGATCATTTGATATATTTGCAATTACACGACCAATTCTTATTAACGGTGTTGTAAGATTATCCGGCAGCGAAACTACTTCGCCTGTGTCATACTTGTGCATTACTGTACTCCAGGATCCGTCTTTAGGAAGAATCATACTTCCCCGTGCAGCAGCAACAAATTGCGGACGTATACCGGCTTCATCTTTTGCGGCATTTGTATCAACTCTTGTTATGCGCATTAGCTGACCGTTTTTGCCGATATCAACAATACAATCAACAGCTCCGCCAATAGATCCTCCGGCAAGAATATGTAATGCTTCCTGGCAGTCTTCGGAAATCGGAATTCCCATCGGGGCAAGCTGAACGTAACCTTTCATTTTTTTACATGGCACTCTTCCGTTTATCGCACCCTGAACTACACCTTCAATTTCAATATCGCAATCGAATTCAACTTCTTTAAGTACTGCCGGTTTGCTAATTGGTCCACCGGAATTTTTCTGGACAATATTATTTTCATCAACATAATACTGACCAGACTTTAGGAAGTTCGGAACAGTAAATTTTTCTCCAACCTCAACAATATTTTTTACATTGAATACTCCTTTGATAACCCCGGGATGAATGCTGTCGCTTTCCTGAACCGGAATTACTTTTGTAAAATCTTTCGAAGCAGGAAAATCCGGATGCCCTTTAAGACGATAAGTATAATCGAAAACGCCATCACTTTCAGCTTTCCAGCCGGTATCAACCCTGTAAACATAACCGCTGCCCGAACGGTATAAAATTATTGTTCGAACAACCCTGATTCCCCATTTATGGATCATACTTCTTACCTGAATAACTTCGTGCGCCGTTCTGCCTACAAATACATCAAACTTTGCCTGGCTTGTCTGCGCAAATTGTGCATCAGGATTAAACCAGTTGCTGAATATACTTGCACCATAACCACTAAAATCCATGCGTGTTACAGGAACACCACGGCTTCTTAGCAAATCATTAAGCTTTGGAACAAACTCCTGGTTAAAGATAAACGAAACACTATCTCCAAGGTTGGAAGTATTTGTATTCTGACCATTCACATTAAGAATATTGTTTAGTTGAAGAGTGCCTCCATGAAAAAGAGGATATCTGTCCGATGAAAGCATTCCCGCCGTAAATTGTAATTGAATTCCACCCTTTAGATTATTTGGAAAGTTCTTCCTGTTATTTTCAATTTCAGGTGGAGTCTGATCTATATCTTTATTCAGAACAGCAATTGCACGCATACCGAATGGCAGAGTAAAAATAGGGACGGTAACATTTCCTTTTTCATTTTTAAATTTATCCAGAATAAAATCAGTTAAAGGAATTGGAGCTAACGGAACAAAGTGTATACTGTTATTTATTATACGTGTCGCTCCGCCATCGTTGGGATAATAATTTGGACCAAGCGGCGGTTCAATTTGAGGTGACGTAGGATTTATGATATTCGGGTCAGTAAGATTAACCACCGGTTCCCAGGCAATTTGCGGAAGCAAAAAAGCTTTTGCAAAAAGGCCGCGCGTTACAACGTCCATTCCCTGAACCTGGACAGGAAATTGAATACTGTTTGTAGTTACATCGCTGTTAACTGCAAAATGTGTCCGCATTAATGCAAA
>CAZIDB010000033.1:15312-24303 GCA_964537965.1 uncultured Melioribacter sp.
AAATTTTGATTGTCAGATAAATTTTGGTTTGCAGCAGTTGATTGCTCTAACTGGAATTGATTCTGAAGTGGAGCAAAATGAAAAGACACATCTACATCATCTTTATCATCAATGCCCGGTTGCCACTTTGTTCTGCATACAAGCCAAAGCCATATTTGTCCGTTTGCCGTTGTAGCTAATCTGCCGCTTCTGAACTGTGGACGTAATCTGTTAAGGTTTGCTGCATAAGGATCCGGAAGTGTTGGCAGGTAAGCATAAAGGCCGAATGTTAAAAATAAATTTGCCTTTTTTACTTTGATAAAATCATCTTCAAGTTCACCGAATAGAAGGCAGCCGTTTACCGGTGTGGTTTTAAATAAGGCATTGTTCAATGCAAGTGAAATTGGTTTGGGTAAAGTTGCTTTTGGCTGGGCAGGGTTATAGTTATCAAAAAGAATATTATCATCATAAAGGTAAATGAGCTTTGTGTTATTATTTACGGCAAGCATCAGGTAAGAATTTTTTGAATGTATATCAAGGGCGCTTCCTGTTACGGTTACAGGTCTGTCCGGCAGCGGATTCATATTAGTTTGTGTCAATAAAAGTTCTGTGCCGTTTGCAAATGTGTTAAAGTAAAAAGGGGAAGCGTTTGTAAACTGAAGTTTTACTGTTGAGCCAAATTTATTCTGTCCGTCGTTGTATAATTTATATTCTTGTGTACATTGTTTGTTGAATGAATGGAGGTCAGTTATACCGATTCTACCAACATCAGCAAGCACGTATGGATTGGCTAAATTTATTTCGCCATTTTTTAAGCCTTGCCACTTGGTTGATAATCCTTTTAAAGTTTTTATTACCAATCCGCCGCTGCCCGCTGCAGGAAAAGGATTTATAATATCAATTTGCGCAGCAGGTAAAGCCCAGGCGCTTAATTGAATATCTGCTGCTCCGCTTAAAATATTGAATGGAGACTTGCAGTTATTAATCTTAAAAGAATTTTCTGAACACTTAAGTGGAATTAAAAGCCGGTTAAGTACTGAATCAAAAGCAGCCAAATCATTTACATACCTGAAGCTTGCCTTGCTTCCATATACATTCCAGGAAATATCTCCTTCAATTTCTTCAATATCTGCTTTTGAGTTTGAGATATGAAACCTAAACCTGTCAGGTGTATTTACATTTGATTCTCTTGCATCAATGCCGTATAAGCTGTTTAAGTTGGTATTAATTAATTCCTGCTGAACAAGTTGCAAATCAACAGTAATTTTTACACCGGCTGCAACTATTAATTTTCCATCTTTCAAATCGGGTTTTTCACTTAAGGATATTGTACCGCTACTTATTTTTAATCCTGTATAAAAGCCGGCTGGCGAACCGGGTGCAAATACCTGTGTGTTTATCCAGACGCTGTCCGGTACAAGTTCATATTCTGTTTTGGGTGTTACTATCGGTGGAAGAATATCATTGATAATTCTTTTTCTTAAAGAAACGTTAAACAGAATTGCAGGTTCAGCGTTACCTTCAAAGTATAAAGCTACAAGCTTTACAATTTTAAAAAAGTCAAACCATAACTTTCTGCCGTCTTTATTAGTGAATGGGCCTATACTCTTTTCAACTGCTGCACCTTGTGCCCAGAGTGGTACAGCGCCATTAATCTGTGTGCTTCTTACCGGCACATCACGTATAAAGACTTTAAAATCTTTCTCACCTTTTTTTCTTACATCGTCGGACGCAATCCTTTTTACCTCTTCAATTGTCGCTTCAGAAAGCGCTTCGTTAAAGTATAAATCAGAATTTTCAACCGGGAAGAAATTATTCCTGATTGAATTAAGGTCTTCGAAGCCAATTGACCTTGCAAGTGTTTCCCGCAGGGTTTTTAAAGTATCGGATTGTTCGGGATTTGCCTCAAGGTGACCAGAAAGTGCTAACAAGGTTGAAAGAATGTTTTCGTTTGTATAGGATTCTTTTTCCATAAATTCCACCAATGATGTTTACTAAAAAAATCAGTTAGGTAAACCAAAAGGAAAACGCAAGTTTAATACTTGCAATGCCACATCATTGACGGGATAAAGGATATTTATCCAAGTTAAAATTTTTTTTTGACTTTGCCCTCTTGAATCCTCAGCACTCGAAATAAAACCGAACTTGTTGAATGCGTTTCATGCTGAAGTCAGAAATAACATAAACAACAGCAGTTAAATTGTCAAGACGCATGCAGAATATTTCTGTAAATAAATTTTAAGGAAAGATGAAATCCGTTTTAACAAAATTATTTAAGCGAAAAAAGAGGAATGAAAAAGCCTGCAAAATCAGGTTTTACAGGCTTTGATTTTCGTAATTATAGATTTGAAATGCTTCTGCAATGTATTACCTGAGCAAAATAATTTTTTTCGTCTCGCTGAGTATTTTGCTGCTGTTTTCATTTACTTTGACAATAAGGAAATACAACCCCGAAGTTAAACCGGAAGCATCTAAATATATTTCATGGTAACCAGCCGGTTTCATTCCCTCAAATAATTGTACAACTTCTTCTCCAATTGAATTATACACTTGAATTTTGACATGACCGGAATTTGGTAAAATAAAATTAAACTTCGTTCCGGCATTAAATGGATTAGGGTAATTCTGAAATACTTCAAACCTTGCTGGTTTATTAATTTCAGCTTCAACAATTCCGGAATACTCAAATGTGCCGTCGTAATCAATCTGCTTAAAGCGGTATTGATTAATTCCCGGATCCGGATTTTTATCTTCAAAATTATATTCAGCCGGTTCAGTGGAATTACCTTTGCCGCTTATAAACCCAATCTTTTTCCAGTTCTTTGTTAATGTAGAAGACCGGTGCTCAATTTCAAATCCCCGATTATTTGTCTCAGTAGAAGTAATCCAATTTAAAATAATTCTGCTGTCGGTTACATTTGCATTAAAAGATGCAAGTTCAACAGGAACAGGAATTGACTCTACATGCCATGCATGAATAATGAGCCGTCCGTCAGGGTCTCTTACAAACTCAGCTATGTAAAGTATTTTATTTTGTGAATTGAATGTTGCAGAAAATATTTCATGCTCCGGTCCAAAGAAAAGGTTTTTATTTATTCTGAATGCAGCATAAGGCTGAGGATCATAAGATTGCATTGTTCCTGCTGCAACCTGCGCAAGGTTAGATGGATTGTAAAAAATAACCATCGGCTGCATATTATGACCTTTCCAACCTTTACCATCAGGATCCGTTAAATAAAAATCCGGGTAAGGTGTATCCGCAATAACCCAGTCATGCAGCATTCGTTCTCCAACATAACCATACCAATTATTGCCAAGTGCTTTGTTCCCTACTACTGCTACTGCATTTTGTTCAGTTGATGAAATCCATGTTGCTTCTCTCCAGTTGTCACTGTGTTTATATCCATCAACTGAGTTTGGGAAATTATAATTGTCCGTCCCTTCAACAGGTCCGTATTGCAGCAGCGTAGTTAATTCCAACTGGCTTTCTGCTGCCGGGGGAGTTACTCCTACTTTTGAAAATGCGTACATCGTTGGGCCTAAACCGCTTAAGCCACCATCCCGGCATCTTCCCACCACAAGGTTTCTGCCGGATGTATAACTATTTGCCCACGATTGCGGTGTAGAGAATAACCAGTCATTTATTGTTGCATCATTCGGTGCAGTTGTTGAGCCTGCAAACCAGGCTCCGTATTTAGTTGCTGAAGAAAGATTGGCGGCATCACAACAACTGATTGATGCATGCTTATCACCGGTAACAGTATAATGGATACTCCAGGAACTATATAATCTTCCTTCATCCGGAACGTATTCTAATCCTGTTCGCCAGATGTCAACATATTCCCAGCTATTTATATTGGCAGGCCTAATGTTTACTGCTGCTTGCAATACTGTTGAAGTCGGTAGTTCATCCGGGTTTTTTCCTGCAGAGACTATTGGTGCGGGAATACTTAATTCACCTACAAGACCATTCTCAGGTTGATTAAGATTTGTGGCAAAAACAGAACCGGGAAAACCATCGGTAGAACCGCTGCCGAATTGTCCGCCATCTCCATTTGGATTATATTCAATTGCTTCTCCTCCCCATAAAAAATCATCCGGTAATTTAAAAGCTCCAAGATAATTTAATCCTTCAGGATTCACTAAGGCGCCGTCACCTTTATATTCCTGCGTTGAAGTTGATACAGAAGAAGATACTAAACTTTCATTACCTGCCGCATCAAGCGCAGAGACTGTAAAGTTATATGTTGTACCTGGTTCTAATAAAACACAAGTGTAATTGTTAGCACGGCTGTAACCTTCAGTTTCACCATTGTTATAAATCAGGTATTCAACAACACCAACATTATCGGAAGGTTGGTTCCAGTTAAGTTGAATTTTTGAATCCGAGATTGGAGCAGCAATTAATCCTGTGGGTTGAGATGGCGCAGTGATGTCGGCATCATTATACAGTTCAATTTTATCGCAGACTAAATATTGTTTTGGCCATGTTGCACCCCATTCAATAGCAAGGTTTACATTTATAAGTGAGTAGGAAGAATCTGTTTTATGAACACCACTGTCAGTTATATTAAAAACAGTTTTTGTTGATGTATGCGGGGCAATTTCAGTATATGTATAGCGGTAATCTGAAAACCTTCTCATTGTATACCAGTTCCCAAATGATGTCCCACCCTCAGGTTGATCGCTATCCCTGAAACTTATACGCGAAGTAAATACAAAAGTCTCATCGGAATTATTATACCAGGTTACAACAATTCTTTCACCCTTTTGAAAATTTCTTGAAGCACCCTGAACTCCTTCATAATCTGTAAATTCTTCAGCCTCCGGAACAGGAACTAATCCACCCGGACCTGAAGAAGTATAGTTTACTCCCGGACTTTTTATAACGGTGTTCCACCCACTTAGTCCGAATATGTTTGCTTCTGCGGTTGCTCCGAAATCAACCAACACTGTATTTGAATTGGCCGAGTTTTCAAAATTGATTGCAGCATCAAAAATTTCTTTTACAACCTGCGGGGCAACCAAAGCAGTTGCTGCAGAATTCGGATGGCTGTCATCAGCACCGGATGCTAATGAAGCAGGGAGGAAACCGGAAGCATCTGCCAACTTGTGGAAGAAATCAAACACATAAACATTTTTCGGGAAGGCTCCGGATTCTGAATCGAGTCCTTTGGCTAATGTATCTTTAGCCCACGTACAAAACCAATCGGATAAACTTGCTTCAAGTGCATTGGTTTGACCGGAAACTAATGGCGCATTTGTCCAGATTACAAAGAAAATATCAGGATAGCTTTTCATTTTGTTTATAATGCTTCGCCAATGCCATTTATAGTTGAATAAGGTTTTATCGTCCGGATTATTTGTATCAGCAGGTGAACCGGCTGAATAGATATTTGAAGAAGGAAAGCAGGATTTTATCATTACAATTTTGTAAGAATTGAGATATGGTGTTATATCGTCAGCAGGACTTTCCGCGTTAAATATTCTATGCCATGTTACCCATTCATTATCTCCGCTTGGATACCAGTTCTCATTAATTGAAACAGCATTTGCCCCGGAATAACCATGTTCAGTATTATATTTTATTGCTTCATCGGGAATGCTTGTGCTGCTGCCGTTTGGTCCGTAAATATTCTGACCTGTTGAATGATGCAGGAAGATACACGTCCTGTAACTACCCGATTGCGCAATCAAACTACATGTAAATAAAACCAGAGATAAAAGGAAGAAAATTTTTTTGCCTCTCATAGCACCACCTCCAAACGCTATTTGAAATGAATATTTATTGTTATTAATCAAAAACTAAAATCTTACTATTCGGTCTAATAATTGAAATTTATGGCAATAAGCGCACTAATTAGTAAAATGAACAACGAGAATAAAAAGTATAATTCCTGTCTTTTTGAAATTTCACCTATAACCGCTCTTAGCGCAAGAACACTTAAGATAAATAGAATAAAAATTGTCCATAGCACACCTCTTCCGGTTAGGCCAACCTTTAGAAAAATTATCAACAAAAAAAATATACCTGTTATAAAAGTTAACTTCTGATTCATAGCGCAAAAATGCATTTAATTATTTTTCCCGGCTTGTATAAGTACGACAAAGATTTGTAAAAAAAGGATTACCGGAAAATTTTTATATCAAATAGAGAAAAACATTATTGCTTATTTGGGTTTTGTTTTAAATAATCTGATGGTGATAATCCAAAGTGATTTTTAAACAATCTTGAAAAGTGAGAAAGGTCAGTAAAGCCAAATTCGTATGCTGCTTCGGTAATATTTCCCTGTCTTGAGGTAATGAATTCCTCCGCTAATTTCAGCTTTACAAGATAAATGAAATTTGTGGGAGTAGAGTTCAGTTCTTCTCGCGTTAATCTTTGAAATTGTCTTAAGGAAATACCGATTGCCCCGGCAACTAATTCAGAGTGAAGCGGCCTGTTTTTATTTTCACTTATAAATTTTGTTGCTTTTTGCAGTAACACCTGGTTACGTGAAAGATGGTTTTTCCCCTGGTCCTGAAATGGTACAAAAACAATTTTTGAATTTTCTGTTTCGGACTTAAATGGAATTTTCTGAGCTCTCCTTACCTTTATAAGCAGGAATGAAATTGTGATGATTGTAAATCCTATAGTAAACAAGTAAATCCAGATCCAATAAGCTTTATATCTTTCCGTCAGTCTTTCTAAAAAATCCGGGCTACCTGTAAACCCAACTCTTTTCCAGTATTTCGGATAACCGAAATCGCTGTACCCGCTCCAATCGAAGGACCACATAATTGTTGAAGCATATTCAACAAAGACGCCCTGATCTTGCGGATAATCAATATCATTACAACAAAAATCAATTCGCATCAAAATTCCTTCGTGAGGTTCAACTCCAATTGCTGCAAACGGGATTGATACTTCTACCACATAAAAACTATCTTTGTCGGTTGCATTGTTGATTGATCCAAAATATTTAACATTACTTTTAAAAAGTACATTCTGGTCGTAATCTTTTGGAACTGCAACTGTATCAGCAAGAATATATCTTCTGTCCCCCCTGAAGACCTGGGTTCGGTTCTTAAGATCGACAATAAACTGGTAATCATTTGTATTCATCTTCAAGCCATCATCATCCTTCGAATCTATATATATTTCTATGCCGTCATTTAAATGAAGCCTCGGTTTGTCCGGTGTGCTTTCTGCTTGTGCAAAAAGATGTTCATCAAAAACTTTAAAAACGAGATTCAGATATTTTAAATTCCAGAAGGCTTTTACAATTACTTTGTTCCTGGAAAGAGGCTTTTTTAATTGCTCAAATGAAAAGCCATGAGGGTATGTTTTATAAAGATTTATTTCGGGTATAGTTTTGAAACTGCTTAAAGTATCTGCGAAATAAAATTCCTGCAGGTCCTCCCACTCATCAACAATTCCATCAAAAATTATTTCTTCATTTTTATAGGGAATATTGTTGAGAACATCAGGCTGGGAAATAAATAATAATAAGCTGAAAACACCAATTAACAATGGTATACCCTTGAACAGTGTTAGTTATTATAAATCTTTTGTCTGAATTTACAATAAAAAAAGTTTAAATGTGACTGGCTAAAATGAGTGGAATTAAAAATTTCAAGAAATTGATTTATATCATATTGAAAAACAGCCCGTGTGTAAGAAAGAAGAAAAACAACGGGCTGCCCTCAAAATCGTAAAGTGAAAAATTCGGTTATCTTAATAAAATCATCTTCCGGGTTTCATTGTATTCTTTGCCGCTTTGTGTTTCCTTTGCTTTAAGTGAATAGAAATATAAACCGGAAGGTAAATCCATTGCGTTAAAACTTACATCAAAATTGCCTGCTTCCTTTTGCCCGTTTAATAAATCTTTAATTTCCTGCCCAAGAGAGTTATAAATCTTTAAGCTTACATAACTAACCGAAGGAAGTGAAAAATTAATTTTAGTCTCCGGGTTAAACGGATTAGGATAGTTCTGGGATAGGGCAAACAAAGAAGGAGAATTCAAAACAACTTCTTTTGTTAAGTAATAAAATTTGTAAGTGCCCTCAAAATCAATTTGTTTTATCCTGTAACTGTAAGTGCCGTTGGTTAAGTTTCTGTCTTCAAAATTGTATTTGTTTACTTCAAGCGAATTTCCTTTTCCGTTAATGTAAGCCACGGTTAACCATTGTTTTTCTTCCGGGGTTTTATATTTACCGTCGGTTCTCTGAACTTCGAAGCCCTGGTTATTTACTTCTGTTGTAGTAATCCAGTTTAAGGAAATATTATTATCGGTTATTGTTGCTGTAAAACTTGTAAGCTCAACCGGTACGGCGTTTAGTATTGTAATTGCTTTGGCGGGTGCAAAATTCCAGTTATCTCCACTGGGAGTTGCACTAAGGTTCACGCTGTTTCCATTGGCAAATATTGTATCCTTTACTTCAAATGCGGGAGCTGTATAAGAAAATGTAAAGGTAACTTTTCCACTTGCTGCTGCAAGCGGGCTAACGTGTGTAAGTTCTCCGTTTAATTTCTGCAACGTTGCATCAGTAGTATTTAACGAACCAGATTTTGCTGCTATATTTGTTCCGCCGGCTGCTAACGGTCCTCCAGTAATTACTAAAGTAAAGTTAGCAGTTTGACCCACTTGTAATGTATCCGGGCCGTTAATGGAAACAACTGCACCGAATGGTTCTACACCATGGCAATAACATCCGTTGTTAGCTGTTTTTCTTGTTCTTCCTGTTATACCGGTTTGGTAAGCATAATAAGTGATTGAAGAAATAGCCAGTATAAAAAAGGATAGATTAATTAAGAGTCTCCTGTTGTATATATTTCTCATTCGTGGTCCTTTCTTTTTTTGTGGTCATATATTGTCAACGCTGTTTAGTTTTAAGTTAGTTTTGCCCAAAAACCTGCAAGAGTTCTTTTAATAATCATTAAAGCTTTGTGATTATTTTTCCCATTAGAATAAATTTTGAGCGTCTGAGCCTTTATATAATTAATAAATGTTTTTTTTCAATTAACCAAAC
>CAZIDB010000033.1:24403-28926 GCA_964537965.1 uncultured Melioribacter sp.
CTTGATGTTCATACTTTGTCCCGGGGCTTAACTGAAAAAAATGAAAGAGTATTCCGTCCAATTCCTGATGCGGAGAAATGGATTGCTTCCGCAAATTTTATCCAGGTAAATGAAAATGAAATATTTACAATAACGGATAAGAAAGATGAATTTGAAGCTGCAAAATCAATTCTGAAATTTGGTGCCGAATATTTGATTCTAACCAAAGGCAAACTTGGAGCAAGAATATTCTGGCTTAAACAAGATGAATTGAATACCGCATTTGTTTCTGCATTAAAAGTAGAAACCAAAAACAGAGTAGGTCTTGGAGATATTTTTGGGGCTGTCTTTTTTTCTGCATATATTAAGCACCAAAATTTAAATTATGCTTTAAGGCTTGCAAATACTGCCGCCGGAACAGCCTCTGAATTTACAAACATAGATGAATTTAAAAGATTAAAAGATGATACATACGCAGGATTTAATTAAAAAAAGAATTTTGATTACCGGTGCAAACGGAATGCTTGGACAAAGACTGATAAAATTCTTTATGCAGCAGAAATATGTTGAAGTCTTCATGACTTCACTTGAAGAAAAAAGCTGCTTTGGATATAATAACTATGCACAGGTTGATTTATCCAAACGGGATGAGGTTAAAAAAGTAATTTATGATTTCTATCCTGACTTTATTATTAACACTGCTGCTTTTACTAATGTTGATGCCTGCGAAACCCAGCGTGAACTTTCGTGGAGAGTTAATGTAAAAAGTGTTGAATATCTTGCAGAGACAGCAAGAATAATTGATGCACACTTAATTCATTTTTCAAGCGATTATGTTTTTGACGGAAAGAGCGGGCCATATTCTGAAGTTGATAAACCCTGCCCGATTTCTTATTACGGGAGAACAAAACTTGCCGGAGAAAATATTGTTAGACTTATTTCGCCTCTTAATACAATAATCCGGACAAATGTTTTGTATGGGCCAGCGTTATACGGTCGACCGGATTTTGTTAAATGGGTTGTCACATCATTAAGAGAAAAAAAACAAATAAGAATTGTAACGGATCAGATTAACAATCCGACTTTTACAGATGATATAGTTCAGGCTGTAAGTAAAATTACTGAATATAAAAGACAGGGTCTTTATAATATCGGTGGGAAGGAATTTCTTAACCGGTTTGATTTTACTCTTAGGATTGCAGATTATTTTTACCTGGATAAATCATTGATTGAACCGATTATTACCGAGACATTAAAACAACCCGCGCCAAGACCGCTTAAATCCGGCTTAATAAATCTTAAAGCTGAAACCGAACTTGGTTACAAACCACATTCGATCGAGGATACTTTCAGCATTATAAAGAAAGAACTTAAACTTTAACCACGCTAAGGTAAAAAATGAACAGCCATCTCACACGTAAAATTTCCCTTTTCTTATTTTTACTTTCATCAATCATCTGCTCACAAAAGAAACCGATTACTATTGACGATATTCTTGGCGGACGAACTATGTGGGGCAGCGGTTCATACAATAACCTTCAATGGTTTGATAGCGGGAACAAGTTTTCATTTGTTAGATCCAACAAGGAAACCGGCTCTTCTGAAATTTGCGAATATGATATTGCAACAGGAAATGAAAGTGTTATTGTTTCCGATAACGATTTAAAAATAAATAAAGACGATAAACCCTTTCGTATTTCTAATTACAAATGGTCACCCGATGATAACTTAATTCTGTTCACAGGAAAACTTCCTGCCCGATCACTTAAAACAGGTGGAGCATTTTACATTTATGATCTTAAGAATAAAAAGTTTTCTTTATTAACAGGATCTGAAAAAGAACAATCTAACGTTGAGTTTTCTCCTGACAGCAAAATGATCGGTTTTGTAAGAGAGAACAATATTTTTGTTTTGGATATCCGGACATTAACTGAGAAGCAGCTTACCTTTGACGGCAGTATAAATATAATCAATGGTCAGTTCGATTGGGTTTATGAGGAAGAGTTCAGTATTATTTCTGGTTGGGAGTGGTCTCCCGACAGTAAATCAATAGCATACTGGCGCTTAGATCAATCTGGTGTGCCTGAGATTCATTTAGCTAAATATGATTCGCTTTATCTTAACTCGTATGATCAGAAGTATCCGAAGCCCGGGGCAAAAAATTCTGTTGTTAAAATTGGTGTTGTAAATGTTGACGATGCTAAAACTACCTGGATGGATATTGGAAGCGAGACTGATATTTATATTCCACGAATTAAATTTACTTCTAATCCCGGATTGCTTTCCGTTCAAAGACTGAACCGGTTACAAAACAATCTTGATTTACTTTTGTGCGATGTTAAAACCGGTAAATCAAAAATAATTATAAATGAAAACAGCGCTAACTGGATTGACATTTTTGATGATCTTACTTTCCTGAAAGACAAACAAAGATTCATTTGGTCATCTGAAGTATCCGGTTATAAACATCTTTATCTTTTTAATTACGAAGGTGAAAAGATTAATACCATTACACAAGGGAAGTGGGAAGTTGGAGAATTAAAAGGCGTTGATGAAGAGAACGAAATTGTTTACTACACTTCAAATGAAAGAGGAACATTATATTCTGATTTGTATTCTGTAAAATTTGACGGAACAGATAAAAAAAGACTGACTGAAGAAGCGGGCACTCATTCTATTGAAATGGCTGACAATCCAAAATATTTCATCGACCGTTATTCAAATGCAAATTACCCGTCATCATCAATAATGAAAAAGATGAATGGTGAAACGGTAAAAGAACTTAGCAAAGCTAACCTTGCAGCGCTGGAAACATTTGAAAGAGCAAAGGTTGAATTCTTCACAATTAAAACTTCCGATAATGTTGAACTTGACGCTTTCATTATTAAACCGAATAACCTGGAGGGAGGGAAAAGGTATCCTGTCTTTATAACTCAATACAACGGACCAACATCAAAAGCAGTTACTGACAGTTGGGGAATTGGAGGTATGTTCGAACAGTATCTCGTTCAAAATGGATTTATTGTTGTTGGTGTTGATTGTCGAATAACAGGTGGCAGGGGAGTTGACCATAAAAAATATGCTTACAAAAATCTTGGCTACTGGGAAGTAAATGATCTTGTTGAAACTGCAAAATATTTAGGAACTTTACCTTATATCGACTCCCGAAAGATTGCTGTCTTTGGCTCAAGTTACGGTGGATATTCTGCTGCTTTTGCATTACTAAAGGCTCCGGAATATTTTAAAGCTGCAATTGATGCCTTTGGTGTAACCGACTGGAGATTTTACGACGACATTTATACAGAAAGATATATGTCAACACCGGAACTTAATCCAAAGGGTTACGAAGAAAGTTCTGCTTTGAATTATACGGATAACCTGAAAGGGAATCTTCTCATCATTCACGGAACAGCTGATGATAATGTTCATTTTCAGAATGCCGTTAAACTTGTTGAAAGACTGATTGAATCGAGAAAGCAATTTCAATTAATGATTTATCCTGAAAAGGGGCATGGAATAGGCGGTAAGAATGCGGCTTATCATTATTACCAGACAATGATTGATTTTCTTGTGAAGTATCTGAAAGAAGATAACTTTTTAAATATTCAATAAATGAAAATTATTGGGTGCTTAGCTCAGTTGGTTAGAGCGTTCGCCTCACACGCGAAAGGTCGTTGGTTCTCCCAAAGGGATCCCTTTGGGAAAATCCAACAGCGCCCACAACAGAAAACTTTATCAGATTTTACTAACCACCAATTTTTGTACATACAAATTTACTGCAGAATTATTTTTATATCGGTTTGTGAATATTATTATTAGAAATATTTACATATTGCAATTAAAAAAATCATACTTTATTAAACTAAAGAATCAATTCTTGTTACTATCTAAATTGCCAATTGTCTCGCGAAGGAATTCCCCAAAACTATGAGCAAACTCTTTTCTCTTCAATGCAAACTCAACTATGGTTTTAAGGTAATCCATTTTATTACCGATGTCATAGCGTTTACCTTCAAGTATTGTGGCAATAATTCCTTCTTCCTTTAAAAGAATTCGCATTGCATCTGTTAGTTGAATTTCATTTCCTTTTCCGCGCGGAGTTTTTTCAAGTGCTCTGAATATTTCGGGAGTAAGAATATAACGCCCGGCAATTGCAAGGTTAGAAGGAGCCTGGCTTCGTTCCGGTTTTTCAATCAGCTCATTTAGCTGTAAAACTTTATCGCTTAAATTGCTTCCACCAACTATACCGTACCTTGAAACTTTTTCCCAGGGAACAGTCTCGACTGCAATTACAGTCTGTCCGTATTGCTCGTAGGAATCAATTAGCTGCTGGGTAACAGGAATAATTGAATCAATAATTGTGTCACCAAGTAAAACCGCAAAAGGTTCGTGTGCACAATGAAACCTTGCATGATAAATTGCATCGCCTAACCCGTTCAGTTCTTTTTGCCTGATGAAATGAATATTAGCCATGCTTTCGATATGCTTTAACTGTGTGTACAAAGTTTCGTCTTCTCTTTCCTGGATGCGAGATTCAAGTTCAT